>CAZCRJ010000087.1:0-8520 GCA_964501015.1 uncultured Roseivirgaceae bacterium
CTTTTTGCTCCATGATTAACGCAACTCCTGCAGCGAGCAATAAAGCCTCAATAATTTTTCTGTCGTCAACCTGATGAATTTCCTGGAGGGTTACCAATACACCGGGCATTATTCCGCTGGCACCAGCGGTTGGCGCAGCAACGACACGCCCCATGCAAGAATTAACTTCTTTTGCAGCGAGCGCCCGCGAAATGAGATTCTGAAATTCTTTTGATAAAACAGTCTGGGGATGGTTGTAGACTTTTTTCGCACCATTATTAACCATACCAGACCGTGACGTCATGTCTTCGGTAAGTCCGGTTTGTACAGCTTCCCTCATCACCTGCCAGGCTCTGGATA
Source organism: uncultured Roseivirgaceae bacterium (assembly GCA_964501015.1). Classification (GTDB taxonomy): domain Bacteria; phylum Bacteroidota; class Bacteroidia; order Cytophagales; family Cyclobacteriaceae; genus UBA2336. The sequence continues at coordinate 340 of CAZCRJ010000087.1, forward strand.
GGCCATCAAGTATTACTTTTTCCGTACGCCCTTTCTGATTGATCTCATATTCCATGACCACATCAATGAGCGATAGTTTTGTTTCTTCACTGTAATTCTTCCAGTTTGAAAAGGAGTCAAATAAAAATGCCATAATGATAATGAGTAATGAACTATTAGTTATTGACTATAAAGGTAAAGTAAAATAAAGGAATAGAACAGGTATTGGTTATGGTCTCAGATAACGGCCACTATCATTTCATCTCCATCCATACCAACTCAGCAATTTTTTGTATTGCCACGAGGCTAATAATAATCAGGAAAAGCAGGGTAACGGAACGAGATGAAATTTTCTTACTGAACAAAACCCCAAGGGGTGAGCCGATCAGTACACCAATTGAAATAGGGATAATCAGGGGAAAAATAATTAATCCTTTGCTGGAGGGGATGTCGTGTGGAGGTTCAAGGAAAAGATTATGGAGGGTAAGCCAAAAGGCAATGGCGAAAATGGTTCCAAAAGAAATGGACTTTGCTTTCATGATATCTACCTTTTGCCAAAGGTTGAGAAGGGGAATGATCAACGTGCCTCCTCCAAGTCCTGTTAATGCTGCCGCCCCTCCGGCAATTGCTCCGGTGAAAAAGAGTTTTGGTTTGGTAACCTGTTCATCCTGCGGATTGGATAACCTCAGTTTTTTAAAAGTTTGGAAAATAATGATGAACATAAAGAACACAATAACTCCATTAAATAAAGCACGTGAATAGAATTCACTTTTAACCACAGTTTCAAAAACCAGAAGTGAAAATATAACGGCTCCCAAGGCAGCCCAAAAGGTTTCTTTTACATAGAAGGATTTAGTCTTTATTGTAGCTGCAACATTGGCAAAGGACGAAACAAATGTTGCAAAAATGGCATTGGCAATAGTGGCGCTAACGATAGATGCTTCGGGCACACCGAAATTCACTAATACCATTGGAATTACTGCAAGCATAACGAATCCGGTGCCAATGCCCGTGAGTCCGGCAATTAAACCACCGATCATACCGGTTATCAATAAGAGTAAATTTTCAATCATCAGAAGGGTAAAGCCTTTATCTTTCCGCAAGGTAAAGCGTTAGTCTGTATTATAATGAGGATCGTGTTGTATTTGCTCCTTGCTCTGGCAGGAATATTTTCCCAGGTATCAGCACAGGAGTCAGATATTTGGATGGTATTGGCTGAAGTAGGGTTTGAAAACCGGCCCAGTCGCGAGGGTGGATTCATGATAGAATCTCCAAAATTCAGCAAGCACCTGCAAAGTTATCATGGTAAAAAAGTAACTGTAAAAGGTTACCTGATACCGTTATCGGAGGCGGGCGGACGGCAGGAATACATGTTGTCATCCTTACCGTTTAACCAATGTTATTTTTGTGGTGGAGCCGGGCCTGAAACGGTGGTGGAGATTCAGACCACGCTGCCCATCAAATTTGTAACTAGGCTAATTGCTATGGAAGGAATTTTTTTCCTGAACGATTCTGACCCCGATCATCATATGTATATTATTAAGAATGCGAGGCTTATTGAAAAATGATCAACGTTAGTTCAACAGACAGTAAAAACATCCTATCGCCATATACTCTATGAAAGCACTATCACCGCTATATTTTCTGGTCCTTTCGTCATTCATACTTCACGCACAATCCGCTGATGAGGGGAGCATTCGAAAAATTTATGACGAGGCTTTAGCCAGGGGACAATCCTATGAAATGCTGGAAGTGCTCTGTACAAAAATTGGTGCACGGTTAAGTGGCTCACCCCAGGCCGCAGCGGCTGTGGAATGGAGCCGGCAAGTAATGCAGGCGTATGGTTTTGATACGGTATGGCTGCAACCGCTAATGGTTCCCCATTGGGTGAGAGGAAAACAGGAAATTGGAAGGATTGTAAATTCAAAAAAGCTGGGATCGGAAAATGTAAATGTCTGTGCCCTTGGCGGATCGGTGGGGACTGGTTCGGGTGGTGTGCTGGCCAATGTAGTGGAAGTAAAAAGCTGGGATGAGTTGAAGCAACTGGGAGAGAAGAGTTTGAAAGGGAAAATAGTATTCTTTAACCGGCCTATGGATGCTAAACTCATACCCATGTTCAGTTCGTATGGAGGTGCTGTTGATCAGCGCGCTAATGGTGCATCTGAAGCTGCAAAGTATGGGGCGGTAGGTGTTATTGTTCGTTCAATGAGTGCCAACCTGGAGGACTATCCGCATACCGGATCGCTACGTTATGCATTGAATGTTCCCAAGATACCCGCAGTGGCCATTGCCACCCGCCATGCAGAATTGTTAAGTAAACTTCTTAGCGATGATAAAGACCTAAAATTTTATTTTGAAACTCATGCTGAAACGTTGCCCGATGCACCTTCCTTTAATGTGGTTGGCGAATTAAGGGGATCACAATACCCTGAGGAAATTATTGTTGTAGGCGGCCATCTGGATAGCTGGGATCTGGGACAGGGCGCACATGACGATGGAGCCGGATGTGTTCAATCCATTGAAGTGCTTCGGATATTCAAGGCGATGGGCTACATCCCAAAGCGTACCATACGGGCGGTAATGTTTATGAATGAAGAAAATGGATTGCGTGGAGGAATAGAATACGCTAATCAGGCAAAAGCAAATAATGAAAAGCATATTGCTGCGATGGAATCTGATCGGGGGGGATTTACACCACGCGGATTTACATTACCAACGGATATGAAAGCCAAGGAAAAAATCAGAAGCTGGAAACCGTTACTTGAGCCATACGGTCTGCATGATTTTACCCAAGAAGGCGGTGGAGCAGATATCAGTCCCCTGGCACCACAGGGCGTTCCGTTAATGGGGTATTTACCCGATTCCCAACGATATTTTAGTTATCATCATACCGCGGAAGATACGTTCGATAAAGTGGACAAACGCGAACTGGAATTAGGTGCTGCTGCAATGGCAGCCTTGATTTATTTGATTGATCAACATGGCTTGAAGTAAAGCAGGGTGTTACTCAATTACACCTAAAAATTCGGCCTGTTCTAAACGATAGATCAATTGATCGGGGTCTGTATCATTAAGGCGTAGAATACCCCGTACCTCAATGGGATTTTCGGTGTACGCAATTGCCGATTTCAGCTTTACCTCAATAACAGTTTCCGGCCCGCCAACACCACAAAAAAAACAGGCATTCAGGGGTAAAGAAGTTAAGATGAACGATGTTCCCTTCACCCCGTTTTCAAATGGAACCATGTAACCGGGCAATGTAACCGCTTTTCCATTTAATGCTTTAACAGCATCACTGAATACAGGCTTGTCATAAGCGCCCACGGCATCTTGCGATGGTTGATACTGAATAGCATACAACTTTGGCCAAACCAGAGAAGGAAATCCAGTGTATTCAGTTTTTTGGCAATAGACCGAAATGCTTAACATCAGAGAAACAAAAAGAATCAACGGCTTCATTCTATTACAGGAATCTCAACAGTGAAAACAGATCCTTTTCCAAATTCAGTCTCCATAAGAATATCGCCACCAATCTTTATAGCAGATTCTTTTGCAATATATAATCCAAGACCTGAACCCCGTGTTGTTTCTGACGCACGGTAAAACATATTGAAGACCTTGTCAGTAAACTCTGGTCGTATTCCTTCGCCATTGTCTTCAATCTGAATATGCGTTTTCTCCTGTCGATTGTGTACGGTAACGGTTACAACAGGAGGCTGGTCAGATTTCCTCTTTTGAAATTTTATCGCATTGGACAACAAGTTGCTCAAAATGATTTTTAACCTGACTTTATCTTGCGTTATAACTTTTTGTTCAAGTCCCTCCAGGTTAATGGTCACGTTTTGGTAGTTCTCCATGTACTTCAGATTAGCCAGTATTTCCTCACAGAGTTCTTTAAGCCTGATTTGTTCTGGAACAATTTCCGAACGTTTATTCTGAGCGTAATCCAGAATTTCTCCGATGAACGAGTCTAATTTATGAACACTCTTCTCTATCTCAGCAAGGTAAAGTTGAGATGAGGCCGGGTCCATTTTACTAATCGTGACTAACCCCAATATTGATTTGAGCGGAGCGCTCAAATCGTGTGAAGCGCTATAGACAAAACGATCAAGTTCTCTTGTGGTTGTTTCGAGTTCTTTATTTCGTTCACTTAATCGTTTTTCTATAATGCGCAGGTCAGTGATAACCCGGCCGGTGAGGGCAACAAAAAAGGAGAGGAGTATGTTGCCTAAAAAGATGGAGTAGAGTTGTCCGCTATCCTGAAAAATTTTATTGGGTACATCATCATAAAAAGCGGGCAACACATAGGTGATCATGAACACGAATAGGTTGATGAAGATGGCATCACGGAAACCATATCGTATAGCGATGTACAGGCTTAGTAATCCGTAGGCAAACCAATATTTATCAAACGGTACAAGCAATGAAAAAATAAATAAAATAGCGTAGGCGGTAATGATTTCAACGTACTCACCTGGTTTTTTAAATTCGTATTTCCTGAGCGGTTTTGGTGGTGGATGGAGTAAAAGTTTGTTGCGCTGAAGTATAGGAGTAAAGGCAAAGAGCAGGGGTAAACATAGGCCAATATTAGCGGTAATCTCGCCCATCCAGTTGCGGAGAAAATTATCGAGAAATAGTGACGAATCGTATCGTCCGATAACTGTAAAAATGGTTTGAAGCAATAGCAAGTCAAGCGTTCTAGGAATGAGCAATCCCAGCATGCTGAAAAGCAAAAAGTGCCGTGTTGATGGCAGCCAGTAATTACCTTTTATGAGCTTCCTAAACAACAAATAGGACAGGAGTGTACCCAATACTTCGGGTGCTGCAAGGATTGGCCACAACCACCACTCGGTTATACCCCAATAGTAGGAGTTCAGTGTGGCCATTATGAACATGGCAGGTAAAACCCGTGCTGGCCCCCACCAATTAATTAGCACAATGCCTATTGCCGTTGGAATATAGAATGTACTGACTCCCTGTGCCAACTTGAAGAGCAGGGCTATTTGTATGGCAGCATGAAATAATGGAAAGGGGACTACCCATGTCCACCAGGGTAATTTGTTTTGAATCGGAAATTCCGCGTCTTTCAAGATGCTGCATCGTTATTGATCACGAAATATACCGATTTATAAAAATGCCCCGCACTTTTTATGCAGGGCAATTTTTGGAATCTATAATGAGTGATGGTTATGACAAGGTTGAAACTTCTTCAAAGGCCTCTATGGGCAGACAGCTGCATACTAAATTCCGGTCGCCATAGGCATTATCAATCCGGCTTACACTAGGCCAGAATTTTGCTTCTTTAAGATAGGGTAGTGGATATGCTGCTTTCTGCCGGCTGTAAGGAAGTGTCCATTCATCAGCTGTAATAACTGAAGCGGTATGTGGTGCATGCTTCAAAACATTATTGTCTTTATCGGCTTTCCCTTCTTCCACCTCACGGATTTCATTCCGGATTTCAATCAACGCATCACAGAAGCGGTCAAGTTCATCTTTTGTTTCGCTTTCAGTAGGTTCAATCATCAGGGTGCCTGCCACCGGGAATGAAACGGTTGGAGCATGAAACCCATAATCCATCAAACGCTTGGCAATGTCTTCTACTTCAACACCAGCCTTTTTAAAATCACGACAATCAACGATCATTTCGTGGGCGCAGCGCCCATTCGTACCGGTGTACAGAATCTTGTAATGCCCTTCCAGCCGGTCTTTGATATAGTTGGCATTTAGTATAGCGATCTTGGTGGCATTCGTTAATCCTTCGCCTCCCATTAGTGCAATGTAAGCATACGATATCGCCAGAATACTGGCGCTGCCCCAGGGCGCTGCCGATACAGCGGGGATAGCGTGCTCTCCTCCTGTTTTTACAACGGCATGTCCGGGAAGGAAGGGTTTTAATTTATCGTTTACACAGATGGGGCCCATACCGGGGCCGCCACCACCATGAGGAATGCAGAATGTTTTATGCAGGTTCAAGTGACAGACATCGGCACCGATATTTGCCGGTGATGTTAAGCCTACCTGTGCATTCATGTTGGCACCATCCATATACACAAGGCCCCCGCACTGATGAATCACATCGCATATTTCGGTAATGGCCTCTTCAAACACTCCGTGCGTAGAGGGATAAGTAACCATTAATGAGGACAGCTTTTCTTTGTGTTGTTCTGCTTTTGCTTTCAGATCGGCAACATCAATTTTTCCATCTGCATCGGATTTTACAATAACCACATCCATGCCGGCCATTACTGCACTGGCAGGATTTGTTCCATGTGCCGATGATGGTATTAAGGCGACATTGCGATGATGATCACCTCGATGCTGATGGTAGGCACGAATAACCATTAGGCCGGCATATTCACCTTGTGCACCACTATTAGGCTGTAAGGAAACAGCAGTAAACCCGGTAATTTCTGCAAGCCACTCTTCCAGGTTCCGGGTAAGTGTTTCATACCCTACTGTTTGATCGGCAGGAGCGAAGGGGTGAATGTTCCCTAACTCCGGCCAGGTTACCGGAATCATTTCCGTGGTGGCATTCAGTTTCATGGTACACGATCCCAAGGAGATCATGGAATGTACCATGGATAGATCTTTGTTCTCTAACCGCTTGATATAGCGCAGCATTTCATGTTCCGACTGGTTGGAATTAAATACGGGGTGCGTCATGAATGCGGAGGTACGACTTAACGAAGAAGGAAATGCTTCACCCGTTGATTTTGCTGAAGCACTCAAAGGCTGAAGCTTTTTGCCAAGGGAAGTTGCAAAAATGAAAAGGATAGTATTGACATCTTTAAGTGTTGTGGTTTCATCCAGCGAAAGACCAACATGGTTATTCGTGTATCGGAAGTTTACCTCGTGTTCACCGGCAATTTTTTTAATGGCATCCTGATCCGAGGTTTCAATGGTCAGCGTATCAAAGAAAGTAGTATTTAATCGCTTAAAGCCCAGCGCCTCAAGTCCTGAAGCAATGAGTTTGGTTAACCCGTGTACACGTCCTGCAATTTTTTTCAGCCCTTCAGGGCCATGGTATACACTATACATGCCGGCCATTACAGCCAGCAATACCTGTGCAGTACAAATGTTGGATGTAGCCTTCTCTCTGCGGATATGCTGTTCACGTGTCTGCAAGGCCATGCGAAAAGCCGGTTTACCCTGGGCGTCAATGGATGCGCCAATGATTCTTCCCGGCATCTGGCGTTTGAAGTCTTCTTTGGTGGCGAAGAATGCAGCATGCGGTCCACCAAATCCCATAGGAATACCAAACCGCTGACTGGAGCCCACCACTACATCGGCACCCATTTCTCCGGGTGATTTAAGGATAGTCAGCGCAAGTAAATCGGTAGCCATGGCCACATAAACATTTTGCTCATGTGCTGCCTGAATAAACGCGGTATGGTCAGCAATAGCACCCGTGCTATTCGGATATTGAAGGAATATGCCAAAAAGATCCGGATCGGTTAGGTCAACCGTTGAGCTATCGCCAACAACAAGCTGAATTCCGGTAGGCTCGGAGCGTGTCTTCAACACATCCAATGTTTGCGGGAAAACATCCTGATCAACAAAAAACTTATTCGCGTTTTTCTTTGCTGGCTTTAGGGAAGCATGCAGTAAATGCATCGCTTCAGCGGCTGCTGTTCCTTCATCCAGTAACGATGCGTTGGCAATCTGCATACCGGTGAGCTCAATCACCATCGTCTGGTAGTTGATCAATGCTTCCAGTCTACCTTGAGCAATTTCTGCCTGATAGGGTGTATAGGCCGTGTACCATCCCGGGTTTTCTAAAATGTTTCGAAGGATAACCCCGGGCGTGAAGGTATTATAATAGCCCATTCCGATAAACGATTTGTATACCTTATTTTGGGAAGCGATGGACTTAAACGTTTTTAAAAAGGCAGGCTCTGTTTGAGCAGCCGGTAGATTCAAAGGTCTTTTCAGACGGATATTAGCCGGAACAGTCTCGTTGATTAAGTCATCAACTGAACCTGCTTTAACTACTTTCAACATCGCTGCGATTTGTGCAGCATGTGGGCCATTGTGGCGATCTTCAAATTTTTCTGCGTAGTGTGGATTTATGCTCATATAGTAGTTTTCAGATATAGAAATTCGAGGGCACAAAGGTAATTTAGTATGGACACAAAGTATAGATTTCCGATAATTTACATGGCCCTGATATTTATCAGTATAACCGCCCCTGTAAAATATTGT
>CAZCRJ010000088.1:0-8507 GCA_964501015.1 uncultured Roseivirgaceae bacterium
CACGTATTCCGGTTGTACTAACAATGGCAAAATCATATGGATACAAATTTTTGGTCAGGTTAAGCGGTACAAACAATTCATACGTAGCGGAATTGTTCGCTTCGTTTAATTCGTGTATTTCGTTATCCGGATCCAGTTCTATATGAAAGACGTTCGTACCAAACCCTTTGTACCGCTCCTGGTTGATAAGCAAGGTAAGGGTATCCTGATAGTACACAGGTGCGAAGGTATAGGCATAGGATTCGGATGAGGCATCATTAAAGGTTCGTGTTACCCGAATATGCAAGGAGTCTTCTTTTACCCTGCCGAAATTCTTAACAATTACCTTAAGTGCAAACGCTTCTGTGTAGGCCGTAATAGGCTCGCCATCCAAGGATTGATGAATTATCTGAGCATTATCTGTTGCATAATCAGGCTTTGTGGCCCCGAATACACTCACGGCAGGATCACCCAATAAAAACATCTGGCTGATTTGTGTTAGGTTGAGTTCACTGGGACTAAGTGCCAACATATATCTGTTGAATATTGCCAATACCCTTTCGCATCCAAACCGAATCCGCAAATGCCAGGCGATAAAATATATCAGAATAATACCGCATGGCAGAGGTGAATCCAAAATACGAGTGTGCAATAAACCCCACCGCTCCCTTATTTTGTGCCAGTACCCAATCAGCACCAAAGCGCTTATCATTTGCAAAAAAATCTCCGGCAAAGCAGCCGTTGACAAGAAACATCGGGTACTTGCCGGCATTGGCATACCCTAAGGATGGATTGGAAACAAAGCCTACTTCAAAGTCGCTGGTAGTGGCTGATGAGTGACCAAAAAACGTAATCAGGTTTACGCCCTCATTCACTTCTTCTGAAATGTTGATCAACTCGCCAACGTTGGTAGTATTTTTTGCCTGTGATTTAACATTTCCACCAAGATAAAGACCTTTTGCAATGGGGGCATATCCTTCCAGGTATCTCCTGAAGTCCACGGATTCTTTTGCAGTGAGCCCACCGCTGAGGTGAATAACTTTCTTTTGCCATAAATCATCATAAGGCTGTGTTTCTTTCTCCTTTATTTTATCGAGGTAGGCAGCAACTTCTGCCGGAGTAGTAGCAGAAATGCGGCCGGTGGCAACAGCTGGCTCATAGGTTGATTCGCCTAATCCAATGGTAAAGTGCATATCCGATGCGGGATATCCAGCAGCAGGAACAAGGTCTTTGTAAAGTGAGAATTTTGGATCGTTCGGATACCGGTGATAATTCAAAAACCAATCCAAACCTTTACCAATGATAAATAAATACTGGGGTGAACCACCATCAACCATGTACTTCATAAACCGATGAATAGCCAGTGGTGAAATTTCTCCATAGTTGAATTGGTTGTATAGCTGTTCGATAGGCACTACCAATGTATCATATCCGCCACCTGCTTCTGATGCCCGGTATGCTGCATACGCGTTCACCGGATTGGCATAGGCACCTCCGGGTTTCATCAGCGAGGGATGACTTATGATGATGTAATTATGTTGGGACGGAACAATATTCCGGAAGGTGATTTTTCGGATCTGACTTACCGGACGGATTTCATTGGTCAGGATTAATTTTCGCTTACTTTCTGTATGGGAAATAACCGGATTAAAGGTGAGTGCAGGAGCATCATACCACATGATTTCAGCAGGATCAGTAACATCTAGTAATCTTGCATCTGTTGGTGGATTTTGAATGCTGATAAATGTTTTTCCCGAAGCGTTTTCCGGCAAATAAAAATAAGTCTCAGGGTTGCCTGAAACATCAAAGGATTGGGGATGCGTAATCTTGATATACGACACACTTAATCTTGCCCGGCTTATGCCTGTGGTTAGTACACGCATGCGTACCGTTACCGTGCCCGCGGCACTGATATCACTCCACTCAAGCGCTTGTATAATTTCAGCAACATTGAACCGTTCAATATCCTTCGTGGCAATCAGGCGTAGCGATGATAATGAGGGACCGACATAAATTTCCGCCCGATGCAAGGAGATCACATCACTTCGCCCTGCGATTAGCATTTCCAGTTGAGGTAACCCAGCTGAACTAACAGGCTGCGTTAATCCTTCGATAACATAATCAATAGCATTGCCATCATTCACTAACTGACCAGTCCACCCCTCTCCTACATCAAAAAATGTATTCCTGATACTGCTTTCAAACAATACGCCAGCAGAATGTTCCTGCGCTAAAACAGTTAGTTTTTTATTCAGATGAAATTGTAGTAATGGCCATGCAGCATCATTCGCCTCCCATGTTTTAACCATACGCTTTCCAAAAATGGAAAACGAATTTACAGTGAGGAAATAAACAGTAGTGTCGCTGAATAAATTATAGTACGTGTGCGGTTGTGCCGATGCAGGTTCATACAACAGGGTGTCGGAAGTACCATCATTTTTGCTTCCATAAAATTCTACATAATCAGAAGGATTGAATACGCCATCTTCTTCACCTTGTATATGGATCGCCTGTTCAACACCCCGATGGAATAGTTGTATCTTCCGCGGATCATTGGCACCTATCGGAAATCCTGCTTGAAGCAGATTATCATACGTTATCCGGTAGAGTCCATCCGCTCCCACCGGAATGCGGTAATAGACCTGGCCATACGAAATCCATTCGTTTCCTGTTTGGGCGTTTGCATTGCCCAAAAAACACAATCCGATAAGCAATAGCCAAAGAAAAGGACTGAATATGAATTTGATCAGGTGCTGCATCATCTCAACTCCGCAATATACGGCAGGTTTGCGTTTGTTCTTCATTACCTTTATTCCGAACAGATAATGCCAATCTTTAAGTAAGTTTGGTCATGGTATCGCTGCTAAAATTCATTCTCCTTCTGCTTCAGGAAAGTAACCTGAATAATCCAATTCAGGATGTGAACCTTTGGCGTACACAGAGCTTAAAAGGCCTGGAAGAATTCTTACCCAAATCATATTCTTCCTCCCATTCAAACCATTGGACACAACAATATCCTGCCCTGTTTAATGCTATTGCCACAGCATCGCATATCAAGAACTCTTTTAAGGATAGTGCGGGTCATGTGCTGGCCGAAAAGGCCGGGTTATTTTATGTCCGTATACCCAAAACCGGTTCAACCTCCATTCTTTCTGAAATGCTGGGCTTGCTGCATCCCAACCTGAGAAAGGAAACTTTAACCTCCACCCAGGTGAATTTCCTTGCCGATGCCTGGCTTCAAGCTGATTTTCAAAACCTAAACAATTTTACCGGATTCACCATTGTACGCCATCCCCTGGCAAAACTGGTATCGGTTTACCGGGATATTTTTGAGAGCCGCGAAAGCAGACCGTTCATATACCAACACTACCTGGCGGGCATCCTTCCCAAAAACATATCCTTTGATGAATTTGTGTTGCGCATCGATCGCATCCCGGACAAGCTAAAAGACCAGCACCTGAAGCCACAGCACTTGTTTCTTCGCCCATATCATTCAAAAGGAATCAATGTTACAGTATTGAAACTTGAGGACTCCGCTTCCATAATTTCGTTTCTTAAACCATTCGGCCTCGGGCTTCCACATATGAATCAAAGTCCGGCTTATTCATACCTAGAGTATTATTCAAAAAAGTCACTTTTGATTGCTCAAAAAATGTACGATCATGATTTTCGTATGTTCAATTATGAACAGAAAATAAACAAGTGAAAATATTCGCTAAGGAAAAAACCTATAAATTGAGCTCAGATCAAAGATTCTGAAAATATATTTTTTTTGGCTTAGTACTTGGTAATACACGGTAGCTAACAGGATTAACTATATTTTTATGAATCTTGAAAACACACAAGTGCAGATGAGGAAGGGCATTTTAGAATACTGTGTCCTGCACATAATTTCGCGGGGCGAGGTGTATGCTTCCGATATGTTGGATGAACTGACTGCCGCCAAAATGATTGTGGTGGAAGGTACACTTTACCCGTTATTAACCCGGCTAAAAAACTCCGGGTTGCTGGAGTATAAATGGGTGGAGTCTAAATCTGGACCACCACGCAAGTATTACAAACTCACCCTTGAAGGACAGGAATTTCTGGATAGCCTTACAGCTACCTGGAATGAACTCGTTCATTCAACGGAAATGATTACCTCTAAAACCGAAGCAGCATCTTAACCCATTCCCATAAACTCTGATTTTCCTAGTGTTATGAAAAAGAATATAAGCATCAACATAAGCGGCATTATCTTCCACATCGAAGAAGACGGGTATGAAGCCTTAAAGCTATACATGGAATCGATCAACCGGTATTTCACATCCTTTGAGGACAGCAGTGAAATTCTTGCCGATATCGAAAGCCGGATCGCTGAAATTTTCCTCTCCAAGCTCTATGAAGGCAAACAGGTGATTACCAGCGAAGACGTGAACTCCCTTATAGCCACCATGGGTAGTGTGCGTGACTTCAAAGCTGCGGAAGAACAGGAGCCAGCAGAACAGCCCAGAACAGAATCAAAATCGGAATCAACGTATTCCAAGAGTGCCTATACACCTCCTTTTGAGAAACGTTTCATGCGCGATCAAAAACGAAAAGTGTTAGGGGGAATCTGTGCAGGCATGGGAAGTTACTTCAATGTTGACCCGGTTTGGATCAGGCTGCTCTTTGCCTTACTCACACTTGCGTATGGAATCATCCTGATCGTGTATGTGATCCTGTGGATTGTAATTCCGGGCTCCTATGAATTAGATGAACCACAGATTTCGAAAAAACTTTTCCGCAATCCGGATAAGAAAGTGTTGGGCGGTGTAGCCAGTGGATTATCTGCCTACCTGGGTATGGATGTGGTAGTAGTGCGATTACTCTTTGTTATTTCCGCGTTTTTTGGCGGTATCGGATTCTTCGTATACATCGTTATGTGGATCGTATTTCCTGAAGCACGATCCATAACTGAAAAGATGCAGATGCAAGGTGAACCGGTTACACTTTCCAATATAGAATCAAGCGTAAAAAAAGGACTGGATGAAAAAGAAAATGAAGAAGAAAGTGCGCTGGTTAAAATTTTGTTGTTCCCGTTCCGTGCCCTTGGTTGGTTACTGACCAACCTGGGTAAAATTTTAACTCCCCTTGTTGATGTGATTCGCGTAGGTTTCGGAATCATTATCTCCATGGTAGGATTGTCAATGGTGGTTTCGGTGGTCATTGCCGGTGGCATATTGATCGGCTTTCTGACATTTTCGTCAGGCTGGGCTTTTGGTTGGCAGGATGTAAGCTTGCCACTAGAAGCCATGAGTCGTGCAATTCCTGGTTTCATAACCTTCCTTGCTTTTATCGGTTCACTCGTTCCGGGCATTATAATAGTGTTGCTTGGCGTGTCCATCGTGGCTAACCGAATTGTTTTTGGCGCAGCGGTTGGTTGGTCGCTCTTTATCATGTTCTTCCTGTCGATGGCGTTTCTGACGATTTCCATTCCGAAAATAATCATGAGCTTTAAGGAAGATGGTGAATATAAAACTGAAAGCGCCTATGTGCTGGATGGCAAAACTGCAGTGTTCAAACTGCGTGAAGTAGGACTGGATGATTATGATGCAGCTTCCCTGACCTTGAAGGGATATGAGGGTAATTCGATTAAAGTAGTGCAGACGTATACAGCAAAAGGTGGAACCAAAATGAAAGCAATTGAAAATGCTCAGATGGTGGGGTATTCACTCACTCAAAATGATTCCGTGTTCACCTTTGATTCAAACATATACTTTAAAGATGAGGCAATCTTCCGTGCACAACGCTTGAACATGATAGTTTATGTACCGTTTAACCAGCCTTTTATTATGGATGATAATTTCTGGCAACTGTTGAACCAATATATCGAATATGATTTCCGTAATGGATACACCTGGAAAATAACGGAAGCCGGAAACCTGGAGTGCAGTACCTGTCCTGAACAACTTCGGGAAGCACCCCTTTGGGAAGAGGATGAAGACGAAGATACTACCTTTAGTAATCTGACTGATTTTAAAGAACTTGAAATCAGTGGCATTTTCGATCTTACTGTTAAAAAGGGTAGTCGATATGCTGTAGAGTTAATCGGGCCGGCATCCGAAAAAGCCAAATATCGCGTTGTGCGAATGGGCAACACGTTAGTCATTGACTATAATGATGAGAAAAAACTGAGGTGGAATAAAAATCCGTTGAAGTTTGATGAGATTCAAATTTATGTCACGCTTCCTTCGCTTACGAAAGCAGAACTTAAAGGTGCCGGAAAGGCATCTTTTTCTGGTTTTGATGAAGACAAACTCCAGCTTAAACTGTTGGGTGCGATTAATGGAAAAAGTAACCTTAACGCACGTGACCTCTCCCTTTACCTGAGTGGCGCCTCTGAATTAAAACTTACCGGGGAAGGAAATACGATGGATGCCAAAATTCTGGGAGCTTCAAAACTGTCAGCGTACGACTACCGTGTAAACGATGCCCTTGTTGAAGCCAATGGCGCATCAAAAGCAAGTGTTCAGGTTACCGGCCGACTTGAAATTGAAGAAGGGTTGGCAAGCAAAGTAAGCTACAGGGGAAATCCCACAGAAGTTATCAAAGATTAACTGAAACAGCAGATGATTATTTTATTCTTTGTCCTCCTCCTGTTTTTCATTGGTAGGGTAATCGGATCACTATTTGGGTGAACCGTTTACCTTTGTACTATGAAATTATTCTTCTTACCGGTTATCTTCTTGCTGGCTTGTTCCAGTTTATTTGCACAGCGCCAGGGAATTATCGGAACAGTAGAATGGGTTAGTGGTAACCAGATGCCCGGACCGGACCGAAAGTTCACTCAGCCCAGCGGAATCAAACGCGAAATCTGGATCTATGAACCGGTCCTTGTCCAGCAGACCAAAGCTGGTGGGGTATTCTTCTCCCAAATTGATGCACGGCTTGTAAAAAGAGTACGCAGCAAATCGAATGGTTCCTTCTGCGTGAAACTCCCCCCGGGAGATTATTCCCTGTTTGTAAAAGAAAAAAGTGGTCTTTTCGCCAATAGATTTGATGGGGATGGCCGCATCAACACCATTACCGTACATCCGGAAAAATTTACAAAAATTGTTATCCGGGTCGATTACGAAGCCGTATACTGACATTAATTGTATTCCGGGATCAACCCCGCAACTATATTTTCAGGATCATGCAACCTCCGGGGCTGAATGATCATCTTGTTTTTGAATCAGTTAAATGGCCTTCAGGATTTACCGTACCAGCGAAGACGAGCTTATTAAAGGGTGTGTGAAGCGCGAACGCAGCGCTCAGCAATGCCTTTATGATACCTATTCGTCAAAAATGTATGCCATTTGCTATCGGTACACCAAAGATGAGATGGAAGCTGAGGATGTACTGGTTACTGCCTTTACCAAGATTTTTGAACGGATAGAGCAATTTAAAGGCGAGGGTAGCTTTGAGGGATGGATTCGCAGGGTGGTGGTGAATGAGGCATTAACCTGGCTGAGAAGAAACCGGTCGATGTACCTGGAGACAGAATTAGAAGCCGCAGACCGGGAGCCTGATTATTCCAGCATCAGCGATCAACTCGAAGTTGAAGATCTGCTTAAGATGATCCATGAATTACCCACCGGCTACCGCATGGTTTTTAACCTGTATGCCATAGACGGGTACTCGCATAAAGAAATTGCCGATCAGCTTGGCATCAGTGAAAATACTTCCAAGTCACAATTGAGCCGTGCACGCACATACCTTCAGAAATTATTAGTTGACCGAGACGGGACCGTTAAACAAAAAACCAATGAAACAACAACCTGACAATCTCTTTCGCGATAAACTGGAAAACGTACAGTTGACCGCCCCAGCAACTGCCTGGTCAAAAATCGAAGCCGGGTTGGATAAAACCTCCAAAAAAGCAATCTGGTTAAAAATTGCTGCCGGAATTGCAGTGTTTGCAGTGGCGGGTATTCTCTTATGGATTATGCCTTCAGAAAACGGTGATGTGCTGGCAACGGAATCAGCGGATACACAAACGGAATCACTTGCCCTTCAATCGAATCCTGAGGTTCAGGAATCTACTCCTGAAAATCCTGTGGTTTCTATGCACACTGAACCACAACAAAAACAAGAGCAAGCTAAACCAACCAATAAAAAAATTGAAGCTGCTCAACAGAACCATACATTGTTGGCGCAATCCTCTACGCCTCTGGAAGAAAATACAAACAATTTCACCGCTATTGCCATAGTACCTTATGTAGATGTAGATGTGGTTGCTGATCCATCCACATCCAAAACGGAGGCGTTCACCGAAGAACCTACACGCTCAGTATACCTGGTGTACACGGCTAATGAAGTGAACGAAAAATATTTACGCGAGCCTTCGACTGTTGATGCAACCTCCGATGATAAAAAAACATCTCGTATTCAAATGCTGATGAGCGTAGCCAATAACCTTAAAAATGGTGATGGCGGACTAACCGATCTGAGGCAAATGAAAGATGAAATTTTCGCGCTGAATTTCCTTGATGACAAAAAACAACAATCGAAAAAAAATTAAAGCA
>CAZCRJ010000089.1:0-8477 GCA_964501015.1 uncultured Roseivirgaceae bacterium
GTACGCATATTCTGGCCTTTGAAGGTGACTCCCAGGTCTTCTGGTTTGAAGGTGGGTTCAGTGAATATGAAGAAAACAAGAAAAAACGTCTGGGTGATGATCAGCCTCACCGGATCAGGTACAAGAAACTGGTGAAGTAAAGGAAACATAAGGTTTGTTGTGAGAATACGCAGTACTGGTAACCCATTACAAATTTCTAAAGAACTGGTATGAAAGGATTTCTCACGATTTTCCTGCTTTTTCTTTCAAATGCGTTCATGACGTTCGCCTGGTATGGTCATTTGAAATTCAAGGAAATGAAGTGGAGTCAGAGTCTACCGCTTTATACCATCATCCTGATCAGCTGGGGGATTGCTTTGTTTGAATATATGCTACAGGTACCTGCCAACCGCATTGGTTTCAAAGCATATGGCGGACCATTCTCCTTGGTTCAATTAAAGGTTATTCAGGAAGTAATTACGCTTACTGTATTTGTTGCCTTCTCTCTTATTTTTTTTAAAACAGAGACTCTTAAAACGAATCATCTTATCGGATTTGTGTTTTTAGTACTCGCAGTTTACTTTATTTTCAAAAAGTAAGCAGCACCTCGATTGATTATACTAAACTCTTTACTTTTTGAAATCGAGCTTAGTATTTAGTTTCTGATTACCGCCAATTTCCACCACAGATGATCCATAAACCGTAATAGTTGATTTAATGAAGTCTTCTTCATTTGCCTCATAAATATTATCAACATATTTCTGGGGATTCCGATCTATATATGGAAACCAGGTACTGTGTATTTGAATCATTATACGGTGTCCTTTTTTGAAAGTATGCAGAATATCCTGCAACGGAAATTCAACATCAGAAATTTTGCCGGGTGTAAAGGGCTCTGGTTTAGCAAAACTATTTCTGAACCTGCCGCGAAATACTTCCGCGCGCACCAATTGCTGGTAACCGCCCATTGCAATATTCTTTGCATTGTGAGAATAAGTAGGATGATCTGATGGGTAAACATCAATTAGTTTTACAACAAAATCGGCATCTGTACCGGTCATCGAAACCTTTAACTTAGCCAATATTTCTCCAGCTAATACAATATCATTTTCCAATGCATCCGTCTCAAATGTAATTACATCCGGCCTGCGGGAAGCATGACGCTGATCGTCACTCATGTAATTTCGTGGAGTAAAGGTAAGCCCTTCCGTTTGAGAAGTGTAGGGAACTGGCTTCAGCGGATCACTAACATATTCAAATACAGCTTCCTGAGAAGTTGGTTGATTAACCGACAGCTTTCCATTTGACCCGAAATAAAGCTTAAGCGGTGCGATATCGCGGGGCGGCCACGCATTAAATGAACGCCATTGCTTGGACCCTGTATCAAACATATATGCTTCGGGCAATGTCATCTGACCTTCGTCTTTCAGGTAATAGGCAAAAAACTTCCGCTCAATTTCACGCTGATAGAAAGTAGAAATGCTATCTCCGAAATAAATATGATTATGAGTACTCTTTCCTCTTTCAGAAGCCCAATCTCCATGCCCCCATGGCCCCATAACAATAGTGTTCCGTGCAGCCGGACTGTTGCCCTCAATGGTTTTATAAATATTGAGTGGACCATACAGATCTTCTGCATCAAACCATCCACCCACGGTCATCACTGCATGCTTCACATCTTTTAAATGGGGAAGGATACTTCGCTTTTGCCAGAAGTCATCATAGTTGGGATGTTCTACAATTTGCTGCCAGAAAAAATTATCGGAATAATATTCTTGCGTAATGTTTTTTAGAGGCCCCTTTTTTAAATGAAATTCATACCCGTCCGGTACAGGCTCCTTATACATGTTCATGATTTCTTCCATGAACCAATCTTCCCTGGTTTGTTCTTTTTTCTGCACCCCAAATACTGGAAAAGCTCCTGTATAACTCTGAAGGAAAGCACCCATGTGGTGGAAATCATCAAAAAAGAAATCAGAAATTGGTGCCTGTGGTGAAGATGCCTTCAATGCCGGGTGTGCATCGGGAATGGCTGCAGCTGTATAAAAGCCTGGATAGGATATGCCAAACATACCAACCCGTCCATTATTGTTTTTGATATTCTTCGTTAACCATTCAATCGTATCCCATGTATCCGAACTTTCATCAATGGCCAATTTATTTTTTCGATCGTTTCCCGGAATATTCGGGCGCATATTATCAAATGTGCCCTCGCTCATATATCGGCCACGTACGTCCTGGTACACCAGGATATAGTTATCCCGAACCAGGTAATCAGAAGGCTGGCCATTCGTTTTGTAATGGGCATAGTTGGATGCGTTATAACACGTCCGATTCATTAATATAGGGTACTTCCTGGACTGATCTTTTGGCGTATACACGACAGTGAAGAGCTTGATACCATCACGCATAGGAATCCTGTACTCTGCCTTTTCGTACTTCGAACTCATAAATAATGAGTCAATTCGAATGCTTTGGCCAAATGAACTTAACGTTAGACTTAAACAAAACAGGAATGTAAATCTGGTTATCATACGGTGTTACGTTTAGCGTAAATAAAATCTGAATACTTATACTTTAATACTACCAATTCATTATACCTGCTTCCATCGAAAGAACATAACATCACAATAACTGCTGGTAATGCGCCTGGTCTGAAAATCAGTTAACTTCAACAAAATGACTGGTTACCTTTGTTTCATCAAGGTAAAACTAAACAGAAACATTATGAAACCCTCTAAAATTTTTCTCTTGCTTTTTATAGCAGGCGCTATCTGGAGTTGTGACACCAAGGAAAAAGAGCAATTACTGTCAACGGTTGATTCGCTTAAAATTGAATTAACTGCAAGCCAGGCAACCGCTGCTACATTACAAGAAATTGGAATCTTACTCGATACAATCGATGCCAGCAGAAAAGTTTTACGTACCAACATTGTAGAAGGTACGCCTTATGCTGACTATCAAAACAGACTGTCTGAATTGAATAACTATATTCTGGAAACTCAGAATAAAATATCAGAGCTTGAAAATACCCTTCAGAAAAGTACCCGAAATTACTCTGCGACCATTAAAAGACTGAAGTCTGAACTTACCCTCAGTACGCAACAACTTGCGGCTATGCAAACTGAAGTTGAAAAAATACGCGGTGAAAATGAGCTGTTGGCAAAAACAGTTGTGGAACGTGATGAGAAAATCACTGAACAACTTAGTGTAATCCAAGTAAAGGAAGAAAATGTAGCCATGTTGGAAGCTAAAGTACAGGAGGTATATACACTTTCCACAGAAAGTAAAGCTGATCTATACTTTGCACAAGCCCAGGCTTTAGAAACTGCTGCCGAACGTACGAAGTTTGCCCCCAAGAAAAAGAAGGAAACACAGCGTGAAGCACTGGAACTTTATCGCTTGTCCTTATCTCTTGGTAACGAGGAAGCTGAAGAACGAATTGTAGAACTGGAAAAGGAATTGAGTTAACAAACAAATAAGTAAGGGTTAGGTGTTTGTGAGGTGACGCATTAGGGAGCGTCACCTCTTTTTATTTCAGGCAATACCGTACTCCAAAGAATCCTTTCAACCCCTGAACGGGTGCATAGTTGTAGGCCGTATCAAACGTGTAGTTATAAGGATTATCGACTTCGACATTTTTATTGAATGGATCAAATGGACGCATGAGTGGATTGCCGGGTAAAAAGTTGAAGAGGTTTTTAATACCGCCATACACTTCCCACCCGTTCTTCCCGTTTTTATCATTAATCATGCGCGTAACCTGAACATTCATGAGCGGTACCACGGGCGACATGGCCGGACGAAAATCATTCGCCTGAACCGGCAAATGCATCGGTCCGTTAAAACGTCCGGTAAGATCAAACAACCAGTTGGAATCTCGCGAAGCATACGATGCCGCTAGTGTACCCGAATAGCGAGGCGCAAACAACTGCGGAACTTTTATTTCCTCCTCCATGCTGTACACATCCATAATGGTTAATCCTGCCATCAGGGAAAAACCTGATAGCAACTGAACATCTGTGTTCAGGGTTATTCCCTTCGATACCGCATAGCCTGATAAGTTGCCGTAAATAATTTTATTCTGGTCAGTTAAAAAATCACCAATAATCTTATTGCTGAAATGAGTATAAAACAAGGAGGCATCAATGTTCCAGAAACCGGAGGAAAAGGCAATGGCGTGTGTATAGTTTACATTCGCGTTCCAGGATTTTTCCGGTTTAAGTTCATCCAGTATAACAACTTCGCGTGCGCCCGTAAGTGCGGCATGATCTTCCGTAAAAAGATTAACCACCCGATAACCATTTCCACCCGTCACCCGCAAAACTCCTGCATCAGTTACCCGGTATCGAAAACTTAATCGAGGTGTAACGATGCTTCCGTGAATATTATGGTGATCGTAGCGAACACCCAAGAGAGATGAAAGCTGGTCAGATAATTTTATCTCATCCTGAATAAAAATGCCCGGGAGAAAAGTTATGGCGGGCGTATTGTCACCGGAAAGTTCTGCCGTTCCGGGTGTATTATCATCGTAGCGCATAAAGCGAATAGGGATTCCCGCCAACACATCATGCGCACCGATACGCTTACTCCAACGTAGCTGGGCGAATGTCACATGCTGATCAGCCAGGAACTTTACCGTTCCGTAATAAGAATCCTGCATGTGGTAGTTATAGGAATAATCAACACGAGTATTCGCATTCAGGGCATGCGTACCAATAACTTCCCATCGATTAGTGTAAATGGATTCTCCATAATAAACATCCGTTCCACGGTATTGGCGCGTCCATTGCAACTCCCCACCCCACCGATCTTCATAAAAATACCGCCAGGCAATAGAACTTTTTTGATTTTTGAAATCCCATTTATTAAAAACAGAGAATCGTTTTTGCAGGGTAACATCGGTGAAATTATCGTTATTGATGTCACGCTTTTGATCATAATAAAAATGATTGATGCCAAGCAACGCAGTAGCCTTGCCCACCTTTTTAACCGCAGAAAGATCCAGGTTAAATTCTCCTACGGAGGTTCCGAATACATCCACTTGCACGGGCGCCAACATAGAAGGCTCTTTCGTAATGATGTTAATCACACCACCCACAGCTTCCGAGCCATACAAGGTTGACGCTGGGCCTTTCACAACTTCAATGCGCTTCACCAAACTGTTTGGGATACCCGCCAAACCATACACGGTTGAAAGACTGCTGACTATTGGCATACCGTCAATCAACACCATCGTGTACGGACCTTCCAACCCATTGATATGAATGTCGCCTGTGTTGCATACGTTGCAATTTATCTGTGGCTGCACACCGTTAACCATATTCAACGACTCAAAAATATTGGGTGCGGGATTTTTTCTGAAAAGTGTGGGGGAATACACCTCCACAGGAATGGGTGATTGAAGCTTCGTTACTTCTTTCATGGTGCCGGTTACCACAATTGCATCTAATGCTGCAACATCTTCATACATCTCAACAAGTATCGTGTGTTCAGCTTGGTTCAAGTGCACTACCCTCTTGACAGGTTTAAATCCAACCGATAATATCTCAAGCGTATAGGTGCCAAAATCAAGACCTGATAGAATAAAATTTCCATCAGTCCCAGCCACAGTTCCATAAGCAGTTCCTTTTACTTTTATGGAAGCGAACTCTACAGGAATTCCTCCTGAGTGAACGTTCCCCTGGATAGTCACCTTTTGTGCACACACTATCTGGGAAATAAAGCATAATACCCCAAAAAATGCAGGAAATCTGGTCACTTTGTTTAATTTTTAGATTAGTCTAAATTTATGTTTATACAACACTAATGATTTAATTAGACTATATCAATCTTTTTTGAAGAAACCGGACAGGAAAGACATATAAAAAGCCCCTGCTATCACAGAGGCTTCTTAAGAAAGCAGTTTTAGCACTATTTACTTCTTTATCAGGACAGCCTCCAAAAGAATGAAGTTAACATGATCAATATCTGCCGCATTCAATTTGAGTTTACCTTTTACGGTGATCAAATCATCGACTTGAAATTTCGGTGTACTCCCTTTGAACGTGACTTCCGCTATGGATTCAGGCCCACCCCCTCCACAAAAGAAGCACTGGCTCATCGGATATTTTGACAAAATGATGTAGTTCCCTTCTTCCGGGGCGAATGGAACATAGAAACCTTCCACTGTGATTTCTTTTCCTTCCAGCGCTTTTAATGACTCCGGGAAACTGGGATAAAATAAATACTCACCAAGCTTTTCGTAGTACTTAGGTTCAAACTTTGTTTTGGCAAATTCGTTCCACGCATCAAACTTAGGTGATTGGGCAAACGTAGTTGCAGTAATTAGAAGGATTCCGGCTAAAAGTATAGTTCTCTTGATATGCATATTCTGTTTCAGTGTTAGTTGATGGTTGTTAGTTTCCTGCCAATACTTTTGAAATATCTGTACGATAAGCCTGCCATGCCGGTATTAACGCACATAATATCCCTAACAACAAACTTCCCGCCAAAATTATCCATTCTTCCGTATAGAACACAATACCGCTTATTCCTGCTTTTTGTGTTTCTTCCACCAGGCTTGTCATGAGCAGCACTATACCGTGACCCATTACTATACCAATAGAACTTCCCAGAAGCGTTAGTAAAATTCCTTCTGTTAAAATGGACACCACCAATTTTAATCGCGTAGCGCCCATCGATCGCATGATGGCCAAA
Source organism: uncultured Roseivirgaceae bacterium (assembly GCA_964501015.1). Taxonomy (GTDB): domain Bacteria; phylum Bacteroidota; class Bacteroidia; order Cytophagales; family Cyclobacteriaceae; genus UBA2336. Next base: position 6,679 of record CAZCRJ010000089.1, read on the forward strand.
TCGTAGCGTCTTTCTTTCAATGAATTATATAATGCAATGAAAATGCTTAATGCCGATATAAAGATCAGTACATAGGCAAAGGCCATCAGAATATCCACACCAACACCCAATATGGAAAACAACCTGGCTGTTTCAAAGGCCGGTGATGCGGCCTGCAAACTGGTCTGGCCATTCACAAAGCGTGGCAGCTGTATGGCACCCATAGCCGAACGATACTGAATCAGCAAAGCCGTTATTTCTTTTGTGGAATCACCAGCCGCTATAGACGGTACAAGTAATGAAGCTACAAAGGATGTATCCCTTTTATGATCAGCATGATCTTCTTCCGTATGGAGATCATGAACATGCCATACGCTTTCCACGGAGGTCAGAATAAGATTATCTAACACCGTATTCGACTTTTTCAAAATCCCTTTCACCACGAAATTATGTTCCTCATGCGCGTGGCCACCCATCGTTAATCCATGGGCACTAGCAAACTCATCGCCAAGCGTCAATTTTGCCAAGGCGGCAACGTTGGCTCCCAGTGTTACTTCCAGTTCATGATTAAACCATTCCCCTTGCTGAAGCTCTGCCTTATATAATTCACCATATTCCTGGTTGGTACCAATTATTCGGTACGCCTGGTAGCTATCCCCTAATGCCAATGGAATAGCCTTTTTCACCAACCTGTTTTTGGCAATTCGTTCAGCCTCCGCCAGATTGATATTTCCAGTAGGAAAATCAATGTGAAAAATATTACAGAGTATCAGTTGAAGCGGGCTGCCCTTTGCACCCACTACCAGGTCAATACCCCGGGCATTCTCATTTATTTTTTCTTCAAATTGTTTACTGAACAAAAGCAAAACAACAATAACGGCAATACCCAACGCCAGCAACAGAATATTCAATGCTGTGTTGAGCGGTTTCGCTTTTAAATAATTCCAGACCAATAACAGGATATTCATGCTCAGGAATTAAGATTAATATGCGTTCTGATTTTATCCTTCAAGCGTTGATCGTGGGTTGCCACTAATAACGTTGCCTTATGCTCATTCGCTACGTTGATTAATAAATCAATTACGGTAGCACAACTTTTATCATCTAACGCAGAGGTTGGTTCATCAGCCAAAATCACCGGTGGATTATTCAACACTGCACGTGCAATAGCCACCCGTTGGGCCTGACCCTGACTTAATTCCGTGACCTTACTGTGTTTCTTCTCTGTCAGTCCAAGATTTTGCAACACCTCATCTACTTGCCGATCCACAATGGGGAGCCCGGCCAGGTAGGGCGCCATAACTAAATTCTTTTCAACGGTTAATGCATTAATCAAATGGTTTCGCTGAAATATGAACCCCAATTGTTTTCCACGAAAGTGGTCGAGTTCAGCCTCGGAAAGCGCAGCCAGTTCTGTACCCGCCATCTGAATAGAGCCTGAGTAGCCACGCAACAAACCACCCAGCACATGCAGCAGGGTCGTTTTACCACTCCCCGACTCGCCCAACAACAAACAGTGTTCACCTTTTTCAAGATCGAAATCCGGAAAACGGATTGATGCCTGGCTTCCGTACGTAAATGCTACATTCTTTACTGTTACCATAATGCGGGCATAAAAATAAAAGTCTGGGAGATTAAACCCGCCAGACTTTCATTTATTTATTATTAATGCTCAAATCTCATTCTTTATCATCGAGAGTATTGAACCGCTGGCCCAACACTTACGTTATTGCGCCTCCCCGCATAGTTTTGGGAATGTTTGCCAGTTCGGCCGACAGGCTTCGCTCAATCACTTATGCGTTTCACGACATTAGGTAAAA
>CAZCRJ010000090.1:0-8372 GCA_964501015.1 uncultured Roseivirgaceae bacterium
GTGTGAAATTCCATTACACCCCCAATAGCATCGCTCCCGTAAAGGACAGCGCCCGGTCCAAAAATAACCTCTGCACTTTCAATAGCATTGGCATCAAGAGATATAACATTGTGCACATTTCCACTGCGAAAGATGGCAGTATTCATACGCACACCATCCACTACCAGCAATACGCGGTTGGCCGAAAACCCACGGATCATCGGGCTGCCTCCTCCCATCTGACTTTTTTGAATAAAGACCTGGTTGGATGCTCCTAACAAGTCGGCAGCTGTCTGTGGATTTTGAAACTGGGTGAGCGTGGAATTCACTTTTGTAACCCGGTTTGGAACTTCACGTAACGTTTGCTCCCACCGGTTCACAGAAATGATAACCTCACTTAAAATATGTGTGGTATCGGCTTGCTGTGGGTTCTGTGCTATACCATAGCCATACCCAAACAACAGGCACAACAGCATAATGCCTTTCATGGATAATGAAGTTAACTAAGCATATAAAATCAGACGGAAGAATGTTCGTCTGATGCAAGGCATAGTTATGCTCGTGGAGGGGGTAGTTCGATGGAATGTTCTGAGCAATAGTGGATGAAGTGATAAGGCGTTTCATTCATACAAGCGCTGGCAGAACGTACACATTGATACTCAAAATCAGTGGCAAGAAATTGTAAAACAGAAAACTGCGAAATAACATTTGGCGGTGACGTTGTATCGTTTTGAATTCGCATTAAAACAACATCTAAAAATCCGAGGAGACTGTCTTCTGCCTCATCGTGAATGCAATATACATAGAGCAATCCATCTTTCACTTCAACACGGGCGATGTCGTACATCTTACCATTAACGTTTACTTCATGGTCATCAACCCGGGCAGCCATGTATTCTTCTGGAGATAGTACAAGAAGTTCGAGTTCCTCTTCCGGCAAGCTCTTCAACAACATCCTCATCTCCTGTTTTATCTGCACGGCCCGCACGACAAAATACATATACCCGCCTACCATATTGGCGATAAGCAGAGCAAGAAACACGATGGAAAAAATGCGCCTCACTGTGCGAAGGTAGCGAAAAGAAGGATTCGGAAAGGGGAATTACAGGAGTGGTGGATAGGAAAAAATCAGGTCCGAAGTGTATTCGGACCTGCTTATTTTTCGCTTATCGTATTCCGGGTAGGGTTTCTGTTGGCTTGCTTTGCTGCCAGTTGAAGGTAGCTTTCTTTGGATTAGGGTACACTTCATCGAGTGTGTTTCCATCGTACAGCCTTCCGTTTTTCATCACCTTATTAACCGAGTTGGTGTGGCGGATATCGTCAATAGGATTCTTGTCAAGAATAATAAAGTCTGCTAGTTTTCCCGCCTCGATGGTTCCAAGATCTCCATCTAATCCAAGAGCTTTTGCACCATGAAGGGTTGCAACCTTCAGGGCATCGTGAGTTGATAATCCACCGGATTGCATCGACCATAACTCCCAATGATATCCAAGCCCCTGCAATTGGCCATGTGATCCAACACCGGCATTACCACCTGCGGGAACAAGGGTTTTAAGGAACGCTGCATGATCAGTGAACACATGTTCTTCAAACATAAACCATCCTGGTCTCCGCCTTGATTTGGCATCCAGCTCTGATTTTGGAGTGAAGTAGTTCAGCTTCGAATCACCGTTTACATTTTCAGTTGCGTAGTAAAAGTTTTCTGCCCACGGCCCTCCGTACGACACCAATAATGTTGGGGTATACGTTGTTCCGGATTTCGCCAGTAGCGTGTTGAAATCATTGTACAACGGATAGATGGGGAAGGAATGTTCATGCCCCGGATAGCCATCCAGTATTTGTGTCATATTTAATTTGAAATCCAATCCGCCTTCCGTGGTCGGCATCAGTTGTTGCTCTTTTGCGGCCATGATGATCCACTGACGATGCTGACGGTTTCCGGTCAGGTACATCTTAATGGTTTTGGTATTGTAATACTCCGAGTATTGTTTCAATACACTTCGGGCCTGATCAAGATCTTTAATGTTGTATGCCCAGTATCCTACGCCAGGTCCGGTAGAATACACCCGCGGGCCTGGAATTAATCCGGCATCTACCATGTCGCTGTAGGTAAGTACATCGGTGGTTGCTGTTTGAGGATCACGTGTAGTGGTAACTCCGTACGCAAGATTGGCAGCATACATCCACACTTCATTTTTATGCAATCCCCACTGTGGCCACATGTGGGAGTGTGTATCAACAAAGCCGGGGATAATAGTTTTGCCACTCATGTCCATCTTCTGAACAGTGCCATCAACTGAAATGGAACCGGTTACACCTACTTGTTTGATGCGGTTGTTTTCAACCAGCATGTCACCACGTTCGATAATCTCGTTTCCATTCATGGTAATGATGCGCGCATTGGTGATCAGCATTTTTCCAACAGGAATATCGCGCGGCACAGAAACTTTTATCCGAAGTTCGGATGGTATATATGCCTCCTCTTTTTTCTCCTCTGCTTTACCACCTTCTTTTGGCTTGGCTTCTTCAGCTTTCGTTTTCCGTACCTCAAGTTCTTTGGCTTTGGCCTCATCAATGTTATAGGTAAAGAAGGCATTGCCTATCGACCAATAAACGGTTTTTCCATTTGCATTCCACGAAGCAAACTGTCCGCCAATGGTAGTGAGCTTGCGGGAAGGGAATTGTGATTTGTCCGGATCAGAAACAGAAATTTTAGGCGTTTCTCCACCAATTTTAGGAACAGTTACAACGTATATTTCATTATTGATTTGTGCCAGCGCCTGATTGCCTTCGGGGGCCATAAGAATTAACGCTGCATTGGAGGGCTCTTGCTGAGGTTCCATTTCCGATTCGGCCAGCATGCAATGATTTATAGTCTCAAGGTCTGTTGATCCATAAACAACTATCCCCGTTACTTTTAGGTGGGTCTTTTCATCGGTACCATCCCACCTAAGTGAGAGAAGACCTTTTTGTCCGTGATAGAGGTAAATCCGGTCGTCAGTTTTTGTAAAGTGGGGTACGCCTCTTCCTTTTGCCTTGTCGATGATTTGAACGCTACCTCCATCGGCAGAAATCCATGCAATATTTTCCCTGGAGCGAAAGGCATTGGGCCCATCGGCATCTTTATAAAATTGAGCAGGTCCTTGCATAAAAACGATGCGGTTGTTTTTATACGACCAGGCCGGATCGGCATAAACCGCTGAAGAGGAAGCCAGCTTTACAGGTTTCGCACCTTTAGCTTTGAAGTTGATTTTATACAAACTGCCACCCGCATTTTCTTCCCATGTAACCCAAGCGAGTTGGCTTCCATCAGTGCTCCAGGCAGGCATTGCCTCTGTAAAATTATTGGTGCTGATTCGTTTTGGTGTTCCATTCGGCAAGTCCATAACGTATAACCTGTTCAGAGAAGTGAAAGCAATTTGTTTTCCATCCGGTGAAACTTTACCATCGCGAATCTGTGTAACGATCATATCCTTTTCGTCACTGATCGGGTACTTGAAGTCCAGCTGTGGGCCCAATACTATTTCCGTTTTTACTTCGAAGGGGACCTCAACGGCTTTTCCTCCCGCAACTGGAATGCGCCATATTTTTCCGCCATAGGAAGCTACAAGTTCTTTGCTGTCAGGCGTGAACGACATAGCAGGTAACACCCCCAATGGTGCTATTGATTCCTGTTCGTCACGTTGAACAGGGTAGGCTAGCCAGCGTTCTTCTGCCGTTGTCAAATCACGTAGCACCAATCCTGTTTGATCATTATAGCGAGAACCATAGACTAGCCATTTTCCATCGGGAGAAAGGGTGGGCGTAAAAGCCGATCCATACCGGTTGGTTAATGTTTCTGTTTCACCGGTTTCGCGGTCATAAACACCTAATTGGTATTGAGGAAGCTGTGCATTATAATTCCACGCACCATTGCGTTGTGCATACCAAACCATTCTTCCGTTTGGCGCAACAACTGGTTCTACAACTTTAAGGTTATCGGGTTTGCTGATAAGCTGAGCCCCTCCGCCTCCATCTTTATGAAATAAAAATAATTTAAGATTTCGTTTACCCTTTGAGGTCACAATGTAGTCTCCATCCGGACTCCAGTCAGCAGACTGGAAATTGTCAGTAGTTCCTTTGGTTACCTGAACCGAGTCTTTTTTGTCCAATGTGAAATGCCAGACATTGTCACTTCCGCTTCGGTCAGAAATAAAGAGAATGCGTTGACCATCCGGGCTGAATTTCGGATGTGAATCAAACGAAAGTCCTGATGTAAAGGGTTGTGCTTTACCCCCGGTGATGGGGAGTAGATAGATATCGCCTAAAAAGTCGAAGGCAATGGTCTTGCCATCCGGACTTACGTCAAGCGACATCCAGGTACCTTCAGTTGATTGAATTGCAATTTTTCGATCAGCTTCCAACGGGAGGTTCTTTTTCTTAGTGTCTTTTTTAAGGCTGTCTGTTTTTGAGTCTTTCTTTTCGTCTTGCGAAAAAGCTATTCCTGTGATTAGTAGAAAAACAATAGCGAGGTAAAGTGTACGCTTCATAAGGGTATGGGATTATTGAATCGTGAAAAGTAGGAAAGGATATCCTTCCATCATAAGGAATTACACGGAAGGGTATTCGGGGATTTAGGAGAACAAATTATTGATTTCCAGATCGATCCGGTTTACAATTGCGGAGAAGTCCTCAACCCGTTCCACAAAATCCAGGTCGTTGGCATTTACGATGAGAAGTTTTCCGTGTTGATATCCGCCAATCCAGTTTTCATAGTGTTCATTCAGATTTTGAAGGTAATCAAGGCGCATGGCGTATTCATAGGCACGTCCGCGTTTTTGAATCTGCTGTACGAGTTTTGGGATGTCTGATCGTAGATAAATCAATAAATCAGGGGCCTTAACAAAGCTGATCATGGAATTAAAAATGTCCAGGTAACTTTCATAATCACGGTCAGAGATGTGACCGCTTTTGTGAAGATTTGCCGCAAAGATGTAGGCATCTTCGTATATGGTCCGGTCCTGGATGGTAGTTTTTTCGCTTGACCTGATTTCGTTTACTTGTCGGAACCGGCTGTTTAGGAAGTAGATCTGTAAATGAAAGGCCCAGCGGGTCATGTCTGTATAAAAATCCTTGAGATAGGGATTGTTATCCACCGCTTCATATAGTGGTGTCCAGCCATAATGTTTGGAAAGTTTCTCTGCAAGGGTAGTTTTACCCGAGCCGATGTTTCCCGAAATAGCAATGTGTTTGAGTTTAGTCATGAGGAGGTCACAAATATAAATGAAGCATGATTAATTCAATCATTATTCATTTACGACCAGCGCAATCTTATTGCCCTTTGCATTTACAGCAATTCGAGTGATGCCTGAAAACAGCTTTTCAGGAGGTAAAGGAACTGCAGTCCACGAACCGGGACCTTTCGTATTCCAAAAAAATAATTGTTCACCATCGCTCATGATTATTTTCCGATCTGGAGTCCACGCCAGGTCTTCTCTTCCGGGTAGTGTTGATGCTATTGTTTCGATAGAGCCATCTTTCCCGTTGTACTTTTTTATACTCCACTCCTTTTCCTGTTTGGAAACAAAACTGATATCGTTTGTTCCAGGAATCCGGTGGAGTGATCGGCCGATATTTTCACTGATGAGTAAGTCTTTCTTCTCGCGTACGGCATACAACCTTAAAGAGTTTGGACTTCCAAGAGCAAAAACAAGAACATGGTTCTCATCAAGCCAGGCATGGTAGCCAACAATGAGGTTATCAATAATGATTTCGGCTTCACCTCCGGTAATGGGATATTTGCCCAGATTCTGGGCACCATCGTCACGCTGAATAATACAGGAAACAAACAGTTTATCAGGCGTTACGGTGGGGGAATATTCACGTTCAGGAGTATTCGTAACAGTATTGGTTGAACCGCTTTCGTAATTGTAAACCAGTATGTTGGTGCGGCCCTCCGCGTCCGCGGAAGCGTAAAACATGTGGGCATCATCCGGATGAAAGAAAGGTTGGTTGTCATATCCTTTTCGATTCGTGACGTTTACCGGATTAGCTAAACTGACTTTTCTCTTTTTAAGGACAAGGTCAAACAAATAGATTTCTGTATCTGGGGGTTGCTGACTATAGACTACAGTAGCGATAAGCAACAGGGGTATAACAATTAACTTTTTCATGCTTTGAATTCAGATAATTAAAACTACCTTTTCTTCATGAAAGCATACACGACTATTCTTCTATTTCTTTTTTGTATTACAGGATTTACGCAGAACAAGTATTACCTCCAGCCCGATCGTGTCTTTGATGGTGTAAGCATGCATGAAGGGTGGGTTGTAGTGGTGGAGGGCAACCTGATAAAGGCAGTAGGTCCTACAGCACAAATAAAACCACCAAAGGATGCAACGGTGATACGCATCCCAAACGGAACTTTGTTACCCGGCTTAATAGAAGGGCATTCACACCTTTTTCTCTATCCGTATAACATCACTGACTGGGACACCCAGGTGCTGAAAGAATCGGATAACTATCGCACAGCTCGCGCAACGGTGCATGCAAAAAACACTTTGATGGCAGGATTTACTACCGTGCGCGATCTGGGCACAGAAGGCGCTGGTTATGCCGATGTTGCGTTAAAGCGCGCCTTAAACGAAGAGATTATACCCGGCCCACGAATGATCGTAGCAGGCAGGGCAATTGTATCAACCGGATCTTATGGCCCAAAAGGCTATGATGACGATTCAAAAATCATGCTGGGCGCAGAGCCTGCTGATGGTAGTGATCTCTATCGTGTGGTGCGTGATCAAATTGGTAAAGGTGCAGATTTTATAAAAGTATATGCTGATTACCGGTGGGGAACAAGAGGTGAAGACCAACCTTCGTTTACCCTGGATGAATTGAAATTGATTAATGAGATAACACGCAGTAGCGGTCGGTATTTAGTATGTCATGCTAAATCAAAAGAAGCTATGAGAAGGGCTATTCTTGCAGGCGCAGAAACCATTGAGCATGGCGATTACTTAGATGAAGAAATAGCTGAGCTGATGAAGAAACATAACATTACCTACTATGCCACACTTGGCGCAGTGGATGCGATTCAACAATACAGGGGCTGGAAAAAAGGAAAGGATCCGGAACCGGCTCTGATTCAACAAAAGAAGAAGGGTTTTAAAATCGCACTTGATGCCGGAGTTACCATAGGCATGGGTGGCGATGTTGGTGTTTATCATCATGGACAAAATGTATATGAGATGGAGTTAATGGCAGAGTATGGTATGAAGCCTTTAGATATTTTAAAGGCAGCCACATCCATAAATGCAAAGGCACTTCATATGGAAAATGAAATTGGGGCAATAGCAGCAGGCTTATATGCCGATATAGTGGTGGTAACAGGCGATCCCTCCAAAAAAATATCCGATACACGTAATGTGGTCCTAGTCATGAAAGACGGAGTGATTTACCGTCAGGAGAATAAATAAAAATGTCACACTGCTTTGCAGCGTGACATGGTTAGACAGTGCTGTTGAACTTTTTTATTGAGGGTATCTTAATAATCCCCCTCCTGGGTCTCGAGTCGTTTCAATTCTTCATCAAGGATTTGTTCAATTACCGCTCGCTGGCGTTCATCAATAGTTTGATCAACCTTAGCTTGTCGTTTCATAAAACGAAGCATGGCATTCTTTTTAATTTCATAAGCCATAAACACCGTGTACTCTTTTGTCTTTTCGTTGTAATATTTCTTTTCTCCGATCTTACGTAGATCAGAAATATTGGTGTTCATCACTTGCCGAACAAGGCTCTGGAATTTATCGGCAACATCGGCCGCGCGTTCGTTTCCTGTTTCGCCCAGGTACTGATCTGCAACCTGTTTCATGGTAGTGTTTACTTGTCCGGCCAGCTGTGCTTTTGCATCAAGGTCGGCCTTGCCACGGGCAATATTATCCTGTGAACTGGTACCCTTTCCGGTTCCTCGCCAGAACCGATTGTTGGACTCATAAGCACTTCCCTGGAAGGGTTCTTTTACCTTTTTACCGAGTATTCCGGATGAACAAGCGGCCAGCACCCCGGCAAAAGCCACTATAAGAAGCAAGTTGATTGATCTCATGTTGATTGGTTTTATCTCTCTACGCAAACTACAAAAAATTGTGCCAAACATTTTAAGTCAATGCCTTCTACACCCCTCATAGGGTCACTTCAGATCTATTTACCGGGATTATCACCTGCCACCGAAATGCCCATTTCCATTTAATGGAGTAAGTTTTTATACCGGCTGCCTCCAGAATTTCCACCCATTCCCGTCTTGAAAAGCCACGCAGCACAGAAAGCGGGGCGTCAGCCTTTACCATTTCTGATTTGGAAAAAAGGTGGGTAAGCAGGCGGATCGAATAATAGGCTAAGGGGTGACGGTGAAGATCATTGAT
>CAZCRJ010000091.1:0-8216 GCA_964501015.1 uncultured Roseivirgaceae bacterium
AGTTTAAAAAGTTAGCGGTAAACGATTAAAAAATATCTGAATACACGAAAATAGTACTAATTGATGGAATAATCCAATTTCCCAAAAACTAAACCATTCATTATCAGTTGATTTACTAAAGCACTTATCAGAAATACATCTTTGGTATAGGGACTATAATTATTCAATGGTTAACACCCATGCATCGCGTGAGTCAATCTGTTGGCGGTAGTAGTTTCGGGACTCACGTGCAGTCTCCAGATCGGATGAGGCGAAGATGTAGAGGTAAAACCGTTTATTGATCGGGCTCTGCGCCATGTAGGCTTGATCATAGCCTAACCTGATAAACCTGTCTTTTTCCTTTAGAGCAGTTGTGGCTGTGTTGAACGAACCAACAATTACATAATGACCCTTACCAAGAATATGCTGGCGCGATGGTGCTGTAATTGGTGTAGGCGTAGTACGCTTTTCAGGTATTTCGACAGGAACTGTGATACCAGATTCACCAAACCTTGGTGTTTTCGTTTCATGTGTTTTTGCCGACACTACTCCTTCTCTTGCTGGCGGTAGGATAACTACATCAGTTGATGGTGTAACAGGTATTGTAACCGGATCAATTTCTTCCAACCGGATTTCTTCTGTCTTTCGTGGTTTATGTGTGGAAGCAGATTCACCCGCTGCTGTAACAACCACTGGTTCAGGTTCAGGTTTCGCTTGAGGTGCTTTTGAATCAGGTGAAGGAAGTGTAGCTGGTTTAGCCGCCCATTTGAAAATCTTCTTCTTTCCCATCCTTACCTGTATGTGAAATTCATGAGAACTAGCCGCGATAAATTCCGGACTTACCGGGGGTAATTCATAGCTATACCCAATGCGTACCTTTTCCTTAATGTCCATACCCAGAAAAAAACCAAAGCCCTGCGTTTCGTTATATGAACCTCCAAACCAAACCTTATCCCGTACATAAAGTATGGCTGAAGCTTCCCAGAAGTTTTGCAAGTCGCGGTTTACGCGGTACAGGGCATATGGCTCCAGGGCAAAATTACCAGCGCCAAAATAAAATTTATAGTTAAGGGAATACAGCTGATTTCTGAATTGGGAGTAGGGTACGATGTCTAAATCCTGCGGACTAAAATATTGTTGTCCGAACAAACGGGGTAAGGCAAAACCAATCCGCAGCCTGCCCAATGTATACAATGCCCCGAAATCTCCTTCGGCATAAATGGCATTATCCAGCGCTGCCATTACTGTCGGGTCATTACTATAGTCTTTGCCATCCAGCTTCAGGTTGTTCATGCCTAAGCCTCCTGAAATCCCAAAAGAAAAATAGTGGTTGACGGAAATCGGAAGGCGATACGCAAAGGTGATCTTCACAGATGAGTTTTGGAGTGCCACCACCTCCTGGTTGGTAAAGGAAAACCCAAAGGCTGTCCTGTTTTGTGTAGGATACTGAAGATTAAAACCGGAAGCAGAAGGAGAATTATTAAAATCAAGCCATTGCTGGCGATGGTACACAAATATTTCGCTATAGCCGTCAATTCCTACATACGCTGCATTAAATAAATAGGGGTTGAAATAGAATTGACGAAATGCAGGTGCGTTCTGACCTGCCACGTGCAGCGAGAGAAAGAAAAGCAAAGCGGCCGATAGTTTTTTCATCACCTGATAATTCGAACACCCCCGGTAATTTCCTTTTTGCCATCGCAGGCAACTACATAATAGTATGCCTCTTCTTCCAGGAATTGTCCTTCAGTCGATCTGCCATTCCAGCTGCCATCATAAGACACCATGGAATACACCAGTTTACCAAACCTGTTAAAGATGGAAAGTTTGCACCCGGTATACTCCAGTGTATTGGTCCACAACCAGAAATCGTTGACACCATCACCATTGGGTGAGAATACTTTCGGAAACTGTACTGTTGGTTGTACAGGTGATAGCGGTAACAATAAGCTTGACCTGCGCGGACTGTTCTCCAACACAGTGAGCATGCGCACAACTTGTTGTTGAGTAAACAGGTTCATGCATGCGTCATCAGTAAAGTCAAGGTAATTCTGAAACATTTTATTCACTGGATTAACCTCGGGGCAATCCGGTTGTGGATGAACAGCGCATTCCAATGTTGGTTCAGATTGATCAGGGGTGTCATCAATATAATCAGTTCCTCCACATTCATCAACATCGCCCCAGGTATGGCGCAGCCCGAAGAAGTGCCCCATTTCATGTGTGGTGGTTCGCCCTTTATTATACGAAGGGTCGAGATCAAAATTCCCATAATCAGTTGAGCCGAAAACCGTGTAAGAGACACTAAGTCCATCGGTAAGCCTGTTCCTGGACGAATTCTCTAATCCCGGCAATGAAGAAACGGGGAATTGCGTATAGCCATAATAATCAATCAGGTCGCACACCCAGATGTTGATGTAGTTTTCGGCTGGCCAGTAACTCAGGGATTTCAGCTCAACATTATCCTGAATTGTCCAGCTTGTTTTCGTTCCCTTTACCCGGTTGATGCCAGTAGTTGGTAGTCCGTCCGGATCAGTAGTAGCCAGCATAAATTCAATATTCATGCTGCCCGCTACGGGTTGAAATTCAGCGGGAGTGTTGGTGACATCATCATTAAGGCGGTTAAAATCCTTATTCAATACCTCCAGCTGTGAAAGTATTTGAGCCTGACTCAAGTTTGATCCCTGTCCTATTGCTTCACCACGGTGAATAACATGTACCACCACTTGAACTTTATAGGGCTCTTCTTTTTTTCGTAGTGCTTCAGGTAATGGAGCTGTCTTGGGTAGCTTATCCTGAAGCCATTGTTCAAACTCATTTTCATTTTCGAGTACGGATTTGCGCTGGCGTAATTCCTGATTGTATTCAACCGTTCCACATTTCTTCTGCGCTAGTGATGTACTTATAGGCGAAATCAGTACGGCAACCAGAAGTAAAGGAAGTATAAAAGGTAGTTGAAAAAATATAGTTAAACTTTGTCGCACAACCTTTTGCTGATAATTAATTCACATGAACTAAATCAAAGATACAAAGAGTGGCTGATTTGCACTCACGTTGATCTGCGCGCTAGAGGAGGAATGGACTATTTAAAAAGTTTATTAAAAAAACCCTTCTTACCAGATTTCTCCTGAATTTCATCCAGTGCTGTTCGCAAGTATACCAGGAATGATTGGTTTTTAATGATGTAGCTGCTTACCCCGATTTTTTCCACCTTCTTTTTTAACTCCGGATCCGTGTCAGCGGTAATGTATACAACAGGAATGGTGGGTTTAATTTTTACAATATGCTGAAGATAGTATATGCCACTTTTATTAGGTTCTTTTAAATGGTTATCAAGAATAACCATATACGGCTTTTTTCCCTGAATCTTTTTCAGGCCTTCATCGCCATATTCAAAAACTTCCGTTTGAAATCCTCCCAATAGTTTGAAATGTTCCCTCATGAATTTCAAATACATAGGATCATCATCGATGATGTAAACAAGCTTTTCCACGGGTTAATTGGTCAGGTTAATGTGGTCATTCAACGGAAGGGCTTTTAGACTATTCAACACTGTAATATTACTACATTTTGTATGGGAACAAAAAAAACTCCCCGGTTTTGAAGACCGGGGAGCTTAATTTTAAAGTCGAAGAAGCGGTGCTATTCGCAGGGAACCTGAACTTGTCGCTGAACATCCATGTGGATACCGTCAAGTTTGATCAAACATGACATGTCTGCAAACTGGACACTTAAGTTGGCCGTATAGGCTATAAAAGCCATTGAAAAGAGCTGGATTAATCTTCAAGCAAGGTGGTTGGCTAGGGACTTATATATTAAAGAATTGCTCTATTTCGTTTATATCATACTAAGCAAGGACGAACCATTATTATCGATATGCTGTGAAACATCTTTTTCATTAAATAACCTAATAGCCTTTTTGACTGTGGTCTCAGAAATACCAAACTCCCGAGACGTTCTACGAATGCTTTCGCGGTAGCCGGCACCCACTGCCCGCTCTTGCTGATAGCGTTTGAAATATTCTACATATGCCAAAGCGCTTCCGCTTAATAAACCGGCTTTGAAGAGGAAGTTGATTATTCCGTGGTGGTACAAATCGAGGATACTCATAAGTTTATTGGTTAGGTCTTATGATTCCCCTTGTATCAATTCTGTACCAAACGAAAAATCGTTTAAATCAGGCTAAAAATTAGGGTTTGATAATATAAATATCCCGATTTGGGATGTTTTAAATCTAAAAAGGGACAGGATTTCGTGCCCCACTTAATGATCATCGCAAATAGCATGAAAAATCAGTTGGAGTTTCGCCTACCAATATTCTTTTTAAATAGTTGTCAGACGGAGGTTACAGTACACTACTGCTTCAATTTTATGCTTTGACGTTGTAATAATTCCTGGTCAACAATGGAGTTTTCAGTACGTACCCTGCTACCGGATTCCGGCACGGTAATGTCCGTCATATTAATATAGTTATTTCCAACCTTGTTATAGAACTGTTCGCGGAAATATTGTTGTGTCTGATCCCATGGATTTACGTTAGCCAGTGTATAGGTTGCGGTGTAGGTGGCCCGGTTAGACGAATCGTTGATGTTTCCCTTGTATGACCTGAAATTTACAGTAAACGTTACATTGTCGGATGTGCCGCTGTAATATACATAGCTTAGCCCAAATCTGCCATCCTGAACAGAGGACACCGGTACTGTCAGCGACTCAGGCGTTGGCCCTAAATTGTCTGATAACAACAAGAAAGTAAAAGAATTAGGGGCTGACTCATACCAGAAAATCAAATCCATATCCACATCTCCTGGCGTACCATCTCCTGAATCCCAGGAAAGATTAATCTGCATCCGTGGCGTTGCCTTTTCATCTTCATCTTCAATGGTTACGGTATAGGTATCCCTGGTGCCTAAAATGACATTGCCTGTGAAGCCTGTCAGTTGAATGATTGCTGTTTCGTCAAATTCATAGACCTCATCCTTCAGCGTGGTTATCACAAAACTGTTCTGGCCCTGGGTGTAGGTATAATCCAGAGCAGGTGTTGCCGTTCCGCTGATGGTAAATGTTGGCGTAACCCCGGGAGGTAACGGTCGATTAAAGGCCGCAATAGCCGATGTGCCCTCTACCCGCCTGGCACCGGTGGCAATAAATTCAATAACCAGTGGTGCATCAACAATCGTAACGGTATGCGTCAGGGTGGTGCCTAATTCCGCCACCCTATTAGCTGTAAATCCGGTAAGCGTTACCGTTATCGTTTCATCGGCTTCGAACAATCCGTCACCGGCTGCAGTAATAACTATACCCGTTGTGTTGAAAGAATAAAAATAATCCACATTCAGGATAGCATCACCCCCCAAGGATACGGTTGGTGTTACTCCGGCCGGCAATGGTGCAGTGTAAAGCAGTGTTATATTTTGTCCTTCTGTAACGGTAGACGAAGTTGAAGCAAACTCAACAAGTGGTGCAGGCGGATCAACAATCGTTGCCACATGACTGACCACACTGCCCAGTAACGCATTGCCGGATACAGCAGTTAAGGTGACCTGTATTGTTTCGTCCGGATCGGCAAACCAATCCTCAACGGTATTAATAACCACACCCGAAGAAGTAAGCGAATATGTATAATCGGAACCTGGTGTGGCAGATCCCGCTACCGCTATCGTAGGTGTAACGCCAACTGGCAAGGGATTAGTAAAGGCAACCAACCCGGTAGAACCTTCCATTATAGATGAAGTACCGGACTGAAATTCAACTGCAAATGGAATATCCGTGATGGTTATGGTGTGGATAAGCACGTTGCCCAACTCATACTCATTGCTGGAAAATCCGATCATAGTAATAATGATTGTTTCATCCTGATCATCCAGACCATCAGTCAATGCGTTTACCTGAATACCTTCCGGTGTAAAGGAGTACGTATAATCTGTTCCCATACTGGCCGAACCCCCAATGGTTACGAGTGGTGTAACTCCAACTGGTAACGGTGTGGAATACAACACTAAAACACCTTGTCCCTCGGCTACAACAGATACACTCGATTCAAACTCAACTTCTTCACCCTGGGGATCAAAAATTGTTACAGTATGAACTAATTCCGTGCCCAATGCCGCATTGCCTGAAATACCGGTTAGCGTAATACTAATTTCTTCGTCTGGATCATAAATCCAATCTTCCTTAGTTGAAATAACAATACCTGCCTGTGTTATGGTGTAGGTGTAATCCGAAGTAAGTGTTGCAGTACCTGCAAGGGAAATAACAGGAGTAACTCCTTCCGGTAGCGGATTAGTAAACATCACCACAATATCGTTTCCTTCGGTAACCATTGATGTTGTAGTTTCGAATTCAACCAAGAAGGGAACATCGGTTAGTGTGAGTGTGTGGGTTTCAATGGTACCAATTTCATAGTCGTTACCGGTAAACCCTATAATTGTAAAAATAACTGTCTCATCAGCATCGAGTATACCATCGCCAAGGGCAGTAACCAGAATGCCTTCTGATGTAATTGAATATGTGTAATCAGCATTCAGTGTAGCTGTGCCGTTAACGGAAAGTATGGGTTGAACACCTTCAGCCAGGGGGGCATTGAATTCAACCAGAATACTTTGTCCTTCCGGTATTGTTGATGAACTTAACGCAAAGCCAATCGCTTCACCCTGCAGATCATTGATAGTGACTGTATGAACTGTTTGAGTTCCCAGTTCAGTATTTCCGGTAAGGGCAGTGAGTGTAAAGATGATCGTTTCATCCGGATCATAACGCCAGTCTTCCAAGGTGGTTACGGCAATACCGGCTGCAGTAATTTCATAGGTGAAATCAGTGTTTAAGATGGCCGTTCCACCAACGGTAATAGTTGGCACCACTCCATCAGGCAAGGAAGGAGCAAACACAACGATGGCACTGGAACCCTCGGTAATTGTTGATGATGCCGTTTCGAATTCTATCACCAATGGTGGCTCTGTAATGGTAAGGGTGTGTATTACGCTTGCTCCCAATATGGCATTACCACTGATCCCCGTAAGAGTAATCACAATAGTTTCATTCGGATCATACAGACCATCAGCCAAAAGCGTAAACTCTATGCCAGTAGAGGTAAGGGAGTAAGTATAATCTGTACCAGAAGTTGCGCTACCTCCCAGCGAAAAAGTGGGTATTACTTCTGAAGGCAACTCAAAAGTAAAGCCGACCGTAATAGTATTTCCCTCTTCTGCAGATGAGGTTGCCGTTGCAAACTCAACAACCAAAGGAGGCTCAGTAATAGTTAGGGTATGTGTAACAATCGTTCCTAATTCCGTATTTCCGCTGGCACCCGTAAGGGTAACGATAATCGTCTCATTCGGATCGTAGATTTCGTCATCTACGGTGTTCACCAATATTCCTGTTTCCGTGATGGTGTACGTAAAATCTGTTCCCTCCGTAGCCGTTCCGGTAACTGAAAGGGTCGGAACAACGCCATCCGGCAAAGGATTCACAAATGAAATGGTAATACCTTCACCTTCAGCTACAGACGATGATGCCTGCGCAAATTCAACAATGAATGGAGGTTCCGTAATGGTAACGATGTGGGTGATTTGCGTTCCTAATACGGAATTACCACTTGCCCCGGTTAGCGTAAATTCTATTGTTTCATCCGGATCGTAGGTAGCATCACTAATTAGTGTTACCTGAATACCCTCCGCAACAACGGTATAGGTGTAGTCCGTTCCGGCTGTTGCCGATCCGCCAATGGAAAACGATGGTGTAACGCCAACCGGAAGGGGTGTAGCAAAGGCTACGGTTATCACTTCACCTTCTGCTGCAGAGGTTGAGGGGGTAGCAAATTCAACCACTATAGGTGGTTCGGTGATAATCAATGTATGCGTAATACCTGTTCCCAGAACCGCATTACCACTAACTCCGGTAAGGGTAATGAGAATTGTTTCGTTCGGATCGTAAAGACCATCGGCAATCAGTATAAACGATATTCCTGTTGGGGTAAGATTATATGTATAATCTACACCCGAAGTGGCCGTACCTCCTAAGGTAAAGGTTGGCGTTACACCGGCAGGAAGAGTGATGTTAAAGTCAACTGAAATACCATTTCCCTCCCCTGCGGTTGATGATGCTGTGGCAAATTCAACTATCAATGGAGGCTCGGTTATCGTTACCGTATGCACCGTTTGTGCTCCCAGTTCGGCATTTCCGCTTGCACCAGTCAGTGTAATAATGATGGTTTCATTTGGATCATAAATACCATCTTCAAT
>CAZCRJ010000092.1:0-8186 GCA_964501015.1 uncultured Roseivirgaceae bacterium
TGATTAAAGGTACTTTAACAGGTGTTACTTCGGATGCCTCTGGTAATTTCAGCATTGAGACCTCATCCCAGGATATCCTTGTGTTCTCCTTTATAGGATACACTACGCAGGAAGTTAAAGTAGGCACCCAAACTGTCTTGAACATTATTCTACAGGAAGATGTAACCGCCCTTCAGGAGGTGGTGGTTATTGGTTATGGTACACAAAATAAGAGCGATCTTACGGGTGCCCTGTCCTCTGTTTCTGGTGAATCGCTTAGGGGTTCTGTTACAAGCAGTATGGATCAAGCCCTTTTAGGACGCGCTGCCGGTGTACAAGTAACACAAAACTCCGGACAGCCCGGTGGAGCAGTTTCAATCCGGATTCGAGGAACCACATCACTAACCCAAAGCAGTGAGCCCCTCTATGTTATTGATGGAATACAGGTAGATGGCAACGCCCAGGGAATTGCGGGCTTTGATTGGCAAGGCGGTTCCGGTGGCCAACAGGCTGCTGCCAGTAACCCTTTGGCGTCTATTAATCCATCCGATATCGAAAGTATTGAAATTTTAAAAGATGCATCGGCAACAGCAATCTATGGCTCAAGAGCAGCCAATGGTGTTATTATCGTTACAACCAAGCGAGGAAAAAAAGGCGAAGCAAACCTGAACTACAATAGCTTCTATGCAGTACAGGAAGTGTACAGGGTATTTGATATGATGGACCTGCCCTCCTATGCAGCATACAACAATGAAGTTGCGCAGGAGGTATCAACCATTACCGCCAATCCAAATTTTGCCGACCCAAGTCTGTTGGGACCTGGTACCAACTGGCAGGATGCAATCTTTCAGGTTGCACCTATGCAAAGTCATACCATTACGGCAACTGGCGGTAATGAGGGCACACAGTATATGATCTCTGGTGGCTATTTCGCGCAAGAGGGTATTGTTATTGGCTCCAAGTTTGACCGTTTCAACTTACGTGTTAACCTGGATAGCCGCGTAAAAGAGCGGGTAAAAATGGGGGTTAGTATTGCCCTGTCACGAAAAAATGAAACCATTACACTGCAAGATGGTGGCGATGGAGTTATCTCTCAGGCTGCCCAAATGGCTCCGCATATACCGGTTCGAAATTTTGATGGAAGTTTTGCAGGCCCAAGTCAGCAGGAACTTTCGTCACAGGTAAGCTTCAATCCTGTTGCTTTGGCACTCTTAAGAAATAACACAGTACTCAATAACAGGCTCATGTCCAATATGTACGGTGACGTAGAACTTATTAGGGGATTAAATTTCAGATCGGAGATCGCCATAGACTATGGCACCACCCTCAATAAAGCTTTCTTACCCACCTTCGAATGGGGAAGAGCAAGAAACACGATCAGTCAACTTGGACAACGAGCAGATCAAAGTTTCTTTTGGTTGTGGAAGAACTACGCCACCTACCAAAAAACACTGGGTAATCATAATATAACAGCTATGGCTGGTGTTGAAGCACAGAAAGGCCGTTGGGAAAACATGATGATATTTAAATTTAATGTTCCCAATGATCTTCCGGTAATTAGCCAGGGAGAGGTAAACGACAACTTCCCCCCTACCGGACAAATTGAATGGAACAGTTTATACTCCCAATTTGCGCGACTCAACTATAACTATAATGATCGTTATTTACTAACAGCCACTGTTCGGAGAGATGGATCTTCACGTTTTGGCGCCAACAACCGTTGGGGAGTTTTTCCTTCCCTGTCAGTTGCCTGGCGTGTCTCCAATGAAAGTTTCTTTCCGCAATCGGATGTACTCAGTAACCTGAAAATCAGGTTCGGATGGGGACAAACCGGTAATCAGGAAATAGGAAACTATGCGTTTGGCTCGATGCTAACCACCGTGCAATCATACTTCGGCCCATCAGTTCGAAATAATGCATACTCTAACCCTGACGTGCAATGGGAAGCTACATCCATGACAAACATTGGCGTTGATACTGAATTATGGGGAGGCAGAGTAACACTTTCACTTGAAGCGTACAACAAAGTTACCAATAACCTTCTGTTACAGGTGCCCTTACCAGCAACCTTTGGAAATCAGGTACAGGGACCACAAGCTAACATTGGAAGCATGACGAATAAAGGCGTTGAAGCTACACTAACTTCTATCAATATTAACAGAGGAAAATTCAACTGGTCTACCAATGCCAATATATCGACAAACCGAAACAGGGTAACCGATATGGGCGGCACCACCATTTTCAGAAACCTCTACTGGTATACCGGATTTGAAACAGCCACCATGACAGCGGTTGGGTTTCCGGTTGGTCAGTTCTATGGCTACGTTATGGAGGGTATTTTTACTTCAAAAGAAGATATCCTCAACCATGCCGTTCAGATACAGGCACCTAACAGTACTAATCCAGATAATCCCAATGGTATAAACCTGATTGACCGAACAACAGGATTGTGGTTAGGTGACATTAAATGGAAGGACATTAATGGCGATGGTGTAATTAACAGTTTGGATCAAACTGTAATTGGAGACCCTAACCCAGACTTTACTTTTGGATTTAATAACTCCTTCTCGTACGGCTCTATTTCACTTGACGTCTTTCTGATAGGGTCCGTTGGTGGCGATGTTCTTAATTATTCTCGTGCCCGAAACGAACAAATGACCAGCAACTTCGACAACCAATCCATTGCCGTTATCAACAGGGCTCGCACACAACTTAAACCTGATGGTATTAACATCAATAATATTGACGATGTGGAATTGGTTAACCCTGGAACAACCATTCCCCGATTCGACAACGGTTATGAAAACCACAACCATTATATGTCCAGCCGGTGGATAGAAGACGGCACTTATGTACGAATTCAGAATGTGAAGCTGGCCTACAATCTTCCCGAAACGATTGCCCGTAGAGCAAAATTGTCAAGGGTGCAGGTATACACTAACGTTCAAAACCTGGCAACCTTTACCAAATACAAAGGTCTTGATCCACAAATCGGAGCTTTTAACCAAAGCGCTTTGATGCAAAATGTGGACATGGGACGCTACCCCGCGCCTCGCGTTTATACATTCGGTATTAATGTAGACTTCTAAAATGAAAACAATTATGAAAAAATACATAAAGCATATAGCGGCCACCGTGTTGATTGCAATACTTAGTTCTTGCAGTACAGACTTTTTGGAATATGTTCCGGAAGACCGGCCAACCGTCAATTCATGGTATCGTAATGAAGGTGAAATCCGTCAGGCAACTGCTTCCTTATATGGCCGTGTTTGGTGGAGTGTCAATGACCAGTTTAGTTGGCTGGCCGGTGATGTAATGGCCGGTGACATGCACCATAACTGGGATCAGGAAGGGCAATTCTTCTATATGTCTTTCAATGAAACCAATCAATATATTGGACAGGGCTGGCAAGGGCTGTACGATGTTATATCCTTTGCCAATCTTATTATTGATGATATGCCAACCATTGCTTCCGGATATGGCGTGAGCTCAACGGTTATTAACGCTGGTCTTGGAGAAGCAAGGTTTATGCGTGGCATAGCGTACTATCTACTTGTTGAATATTGGGGTGAAGCAGGTAACTTGTTGTTGCCAAAAAATACTACCGCTAACCTGTATGAATTTGCAAGAAGGGATTTAGTATTTGCTGCAGAAAATCTTCCTGGTACAGATGCTCCTGGCCGAGTTACATCATGGGCCGCAAAAGGTATGTTGGCTAAACTGCATCTCTCATTGGCCCAACGAAGTGTTGGTGGTGGAGGTATCGGCACAGCAAATGATTTCACACTGGCAGCCAACTATGCCGCGGACGTGATAAACAACAGTGGCCGGGTATTGAACAACAGCTATGAAGATTTATTTAAAGTAGAGAACGAACACAATCCTGAGATACTTTTTGCACCGCAGTTAATCAATGGTGGATGGGGCTTTGGCAGCAGTCGGCAGGCTCGTTTTGCCAGAAGTACAGTGGTTACCGGAGACGCCACAGCCTGGGGATCAGGGAAATGCGCTACAGTTAGCCTTATCAATACTGTATTAACAAATGCAGGAGGAAAAACAGATAAACGCAGAAGGGCAATCTATATGCAAAGTGGTGATTTCTATAATTACCTCGCAACTGAATTTGGAGGCTATACTTATAACATTGTCTATAACGATAACGATGGTGTTACGCTGGAAGGATCTACCCCCACAATAACAAGTTTGAAAAAGCATGTTATTGGTAACGATAAAGATAACGGTGGGTATGCCATTACCAATCAGGACTCACCATTGGACATTTACTACCTGCGCCTGGCTGATGTATACTTACTATACACCGAAGCATTGATGGGATCAAGTAATGTACTTGGCGGTGGCCCTGGACTTGCCACCTATAATGCCGTACGGGAAAGAGCAGGGCTTGATCCAAGATCATCGGTTACCTATGTACAACTTTTTAATGAACGCAGAATTGAACTCGCCCTTGAAGCACAATCCTGGTTGGACGTTAAGCGTAGATACTATCGCAATGCACAGGATGCACTTGATTATCTGAACAATCAAATGCGTACCGATCGGTATTATCGCATTAATCCTTCCGATGCACTCCAAAATGATCCTGCTGGCTATGAGCTGGTACCTGCAGGCCAAACCAGCACTAACGGAGAAACAAATAGCGACCCAATAGTAGTTTTCACAGCCTCAAAAATGAGATTACCCATACCTGGAAACCAAGTGGTTATAAATCCATTGCTGGGACCAAATCAGGAACCCGTAGAATATGAGTTCAACTAAACTTTGCATGAAAATGAAACTAAGAAGATACCTGACAAGTGTGCTCATCCCCTGCTTATTGATAAGCACACTCCTTATACCCATCTCCTGTGAAATGGACGGAGATGGAATGAATATTGAGTCGCCAAATGGCCCACCTGTAATCGATTACATTCGGCTAGCCGATCCTGAAACCTCCGACTCGCTTATTGTAAGCGCAACATTAGGAACAGGAGTTGTTTTAGTAGGTAAAAATCTGGGTGGAACAAGAGAAATCTGGTTTAACGATCAGAAAGCTATTGGTATAAATCCTACCTGGGTAACCAATCGCACGGTATTTGTAAGTGTTCCCGGTAATGCACCAAGTGAAATCACAGACAAAATGTATGTGATGGATGCAAACGGAAATACACTTGAATATCCTTTTGTGGTAGCTATCCCTCCTCCGGTACTCAGCAGCGCAAAAAACGAATGGCCTCAGGATGGAGAAAACCTTGTTATCAATGGAAACTATTTCTTTGAACCGCTTACTGTAACCTTTACGGGTAGCATTGAAGGTGAAATAGTTTCGGTAAGTCAATCACGTATTGAAGTATCGGTGCCCGCTGGAGCAACCGAAGGTCCGGTATCAGTTGCAACAAACTTTGGTGAAGCCGAATCCACCTTCCATATCTGGGATTCAAGAAACATTATACTGAATTTTGATGACAAGGTTGCCAATGGCTGGCGCATCGGCCTGCGAGAAGAAAGCGATGGCCCTATTGATGGCAAATACCTTGTGGTACGTGGAAATATTGCAGCTAACCAACGTGATGAAGGGCCGGGCGCACCCGCAGAGTCTCCGCTTTGTATGCAATATTGGGGTGGTCCAGATGGCCGTACAGAAAATTTTTACCCACAGTACCCTAACTCCTATCGCGACTACGTAGTAAAGTTTGAAGCAAAAATTAAAAAGTGGTATGGCGGATATTTAAACCTGTGCCTTTCAACACCAACACACAGTGGAAGCAACCAGGAGATATGGAGTAACGGTTTAAATGCCCGAGGAATATGGGGCCCGTGGTCCACTTCCAACACGGAGATTACAACAAATAATCAATGGATTACCGTTGTAATTCCACTCACAGAATTTCAATATTTTATGGGAGCTCCAAGCAATGTAGAGTACACACCCGGTCAAAGGTTTGTAGAAAATGCTGCAGGATCGTTCAGCACCTGGCTGCTCGGTTCACCGGAAAACAACGGTAATGAAGTTGAGTTCTATATAGACAATATCCGTTTTGTTACACCTTAACAAACAACTCAAATGAAAAATTTAATGATGTATAAAATTCACCTCACCATCTTCCTATTCGCACTGGGTAGTGTGGCCTTTCTTTCGTCATGCCTGGAAGATGAAAAGCCAGTGGAAACTATATTATTGAGTTTCGGACCTTCAGGTGTACACCATGGCGATGAAATTACCTTCTTTGGTCATAACCTGGATAAGGTGACCTCCATAGTCTTTAGGCCAGGCGTTGAGGTGCCCAAAAGTGCATTCAACTCCATTTCTTCGGACAGGATTTTTGTTACTGTTCCCGAGACAGCGGAAGCCGGTATAGTTATTCTAAAAACTGCAAGAGGCGAAATTGAGAGTAAAACAATTCTTAATTTTGAAGTGCCTGTTAAAATAGAAAGTATTACAGCTGAGGCTAAACCCGGAACCAACATTACAATTACTGGCGAAAAAGTGAACTGGATAGAAACCGTTACTTTTCCAAGTGATCTGGTTATCTCCAAGGATGATTTTGTTAGTCGCTCACTTAATGAAGTGGTGGTAACTGTACCCATGGAAGCACAAACCGGTTTCCTGATATTTTCATTGGGTGGAACCAAGCCCCTTACTTTTGGCACTGAAGAACAATTGATCGTTACACTACCAACTGTAACAGGCCTGGCCCCTCAATCCATTCGTCACACGGGTACACTCACCATTTCAGGTACCAATCTTGACTTGATAACAGCTATTCAATTCGAAGGTGGAACTGAAGTTGTCAAAGCAAACTTTGCAAGTCATTCTGCGACTGAAATTAAACTAGCTGTTCCGTCAACAGTTAAGACAGGAGCCTTGACACTAAAGCAATTGTCACCAGTAAATTTGGTAACACCCCCACTAACGATTATTTTACCTGTTGGCGCTGCGCTATCGCCATCACCGGCAAAACCCGGAGTGGATGATATTACGATCACGGGTACAGATCTGGATCTGGTTGCCAAGTTAGTTTTACCTGGAGCAGGAGATGTATTTGCCACCTCATTTATTTCGCAATCTGCTACCGAAATTAAGCTGGCAGTTCCAGCTTCGGCAACACAAGGTGCCATAGATTATGTAACCATACACAACTACGCTGGATCATTGGGTGTTGTTCTCCGGCTGCCTGCTACCGGAAGCTTTCCCACGTTAGACTACTACATCTATAAAGATGGGCTACAAGGTGGTTGGTCGGCATGGGGAGGATGGGGCCACGTAAGTCAGAATTATAATAACTCTGAAAACCCGGCAAATGGGACTATGGCCATTAAAACAGTCTTCAACGATGCCTATGGAGCAATTCAAATTCACAATGATGGATCTTCTGGTATTTTTGCCGGATACAATTACCTTGTCTTTTATGTACATGTTGTCGGACAAGACTCCAGGGTTATTGTTCAGATTGACAACAACGCAGACTTCTACCCTCCGGAATTTACAAAAGACAAGTACCATCAGATCGTAGTGCCTTTGGCCAGTTTGGCTGGTTCCAATAATGTGACGGAACTGCGTATCAAGAACAATAATGCCAATGCACCCATCAACAATACAGTTGTGTTTATTGATGAAATAGGACTAACCATAGATGAACCACAAGGACTATTACCTGACCTGGTAGTTCCAATTTATGACGACCAGGTAAACAGTACTCATTTTGGTCTCGGTGGCGGATGGGGCGGAACAACCACTAATAGTACTAGTGATGAGCAACAAAGAGGTGGAGATGTTTCAATCAAAGCCACTTTCGCTGGGGGCTGGGGTGGCGCTGCCCAATTTGGAAGTTGGGGTAAAACTCCACTCCCAACAGCAGGCATGCAATATCTTTCATTCTCAATTTATGGAGGTACCGGAACAGGCGGGAAGAATATACAACTAAGCATTAAGCCCACTCCCGATGGAGCATCCACAAGTGTTCAGGTAACCATACAGGCTGGTAAGTGGACTGATTTTGCAATTCCATTGGCCGATCTAGGCAACCCTCCTTCTATTGGTGAACTATTCTTCCAGGATACAGATTGGTCAGGGACGGTATTTATAGATCATATAGGACTTCAATAAGGTACTATACGATTAGGTACGGTAGGCTACCTGTGAGGTGGCCTACCTATTTTTAATTTTATTCAATACTTTTCAATATGAATGTTATCCAATTAAGTGTGAG
>CAZCRJ010000093.1:0-8165 GCA_964501015.1 uncultured Roseivirgaceae bacterium
GTAACCAACAATGGTAAACACGATTAGTAGTGTGACCAGAATGCCTTTCTTCACGGGGCGTTATTTTTTCAGGTATTTCTCCGGTAACGGAAAGCCCATGCTTTCAGCACTCCAGAAGATATTCATGATGTAATACCGGTCTTTATCCTTCAATAACTGAATGCTGTTAATGCCTCTGTTGGTTACTGGTCCATCTTTTTTCTCTTTGGTAATATACGTACTGAATACGTGGGCAATGGCTCCGTATTCTTCTGTTTTACGATAAAGTTCCCATTCAAAAAATCCGGTGGTCATACGTTTGCTGAACATTTCTACATATTCGTTCGGGGTCATAGTCCGGTAGGTAAAGTTTCCTTCAGCAGTTTTGCTAGTCGGGATGAGGCGTGCATCGGCAGTGAACAGGTTTTTAAACCGATCCCAGTCGCGGGGTGCACCTGGGTCTCCGGAAATGACGTCATACAATACCGTAATTATGGCGTCAATAGAGGTTACATCTTTTGAATAGTCTTGCTGTGCCTGTGAGCAGAGGGGCAACAGGATCAGGAGTGCCAGTATGTTTTTCATAGTTGTGATTTTTCGGAAGGTACTAAAAATCAAGTATAGAATCGTATAGATTTTGATCATCGAATCTTTACTTACTTTTGCGGTTACGTCATGCAGCCGATACCACATTATTCTATAGTTATTCCGGTCTATAACCGTCCGGAAGAAATCCGCGAATTACTCGAGAGCCTTACCCGGCAGACTATGAGGGATTTCGAAGTGCTGGTAGTGGAAGATGGATCGGATTCGCGCTGCGATGAGGTTGTGGATTCCTTTCGCGACAAGCTTCAGCTTACGTATTTATTCAAACCGAATTCCGGACCGGGTCCCAGTCGTAATTTTGGCTTTAAGCAAGCTCGTGGAAAATACCTTGTTGTATTTGATTCAGATTGTATTATTCCTCCTCATTATTTTGAAGAGGTGGATCTTCAGCGCAGTGTTGAATCATTCGATGCGTGGGGTGGTCCTGATCGGAGTCATGACAGTTTCACTCCACTGCAACAGGCAATGGCCTACACCATGTCATCGGTGGTGACCACCGGGGGCATACGCGGAAGCAGGAAACACCTGGGTTGGTTTCAGCCGCGAAGTTTTAACATGGGCATGTCCAGGGAGGTGGTGGATAAAACGCACGGCTTCGTTTTTTCACGACTAGCCGAAGATATCGAACTCAGTATCCGCATGAAGAACATGGGATTCAAATCCATCCTGATACCGGATGCCTATGTTTACCATAAGCGGAGAACAACGTTGGGTCAGTTTTACAAGCAGGTTTCAAATTTCGGAAGGGGGCGTGTACAGGTTGGGCGAGTGCACAAAGGCGCAGTAAAAGTAACACATTGGGTTCCCACTATTTTTACACTGGGCCTGTTCATGTTGCCTGTACTATATTTCGTTAGTAATTTTTTATTCATCGCTTCAAGCCTGGCCTATTTACTATATGGCATCGTTATTCTAACAGATGCTTATCGGCTTACTAAAAATATAACAGTAGCTATACTGTCGGTTCCTTCGGCTTTTGTACAATTAACAGGATACGGTACTGGTTTTCTAAAGGAATGGCTGAAAAGGAAATAGGGTTGGGAGCTATTCAGCGGGCCAACTTCTGATGTGCTGTTTCCAACCGATTATCCCTGAGTTTTCCGGCTAGGTGTACAGCTCCCCACGCAAAAACCGGGGCAGCTAAAACATCAACAGTATAATGTGCGTGTTGTATCAAAATCATACTGCCGACCAGCAGTGTTCCTGTAATAAATAAAACTTTAAGGTAAAGATTGTTCTTAAACAGGAAGACAAATAACGCCAGAATTCCCGCATGTCCGGAAAAGAATAGGTCTTTGGTAATGGGTTGCTGGTAAAAAAGATTTTCGATTATAGGATCAGTCAGGATAAGAATGTTTTGCGGAGGGTCAAGCGGAATAACCAGTAATGTAATGAATCTCAAAAGTGTAATGATGAGGTATGCCTGTAATGCGTGAAGCAAGCGGTTGGGGGATTGAACCAGGCAAACAATTCCTGTCAGTAGTAAGAAATAAAGCAAAACAAAAATTGGTATGGATAAATCAGCTATCGGTAGCAAATCCAACAATGGATCGCTGATGGTAAATCCTTCCCTGGATTCAATGAATCGAAAAAGCACCGGAGATACTGTGGCGCATACAATTAGCAAGATGATGGTAACGATCAGGTGGATGCGGAATGGTTTATTTTTTATAGCATCCACCCACTGTACATTCTGCTGAGTCATGGGTACAATATACACTCCTGTTTTCCGAAAATTAATTGATGGATATCAATTTGTTAATACTGCCCTTTTTGTGAACTTCGACCAACCAATCCTAATCCAATGAAACGCGTTCTGACCAGTTTTTTTCTTATCATCAATTATAAGACCCTAGTTATCACAGTCTTGTCCATAATTTCAACCTATGTGTGTTATCATTATGGATTTACAGCAAAATTTCCTGATATGCTGGTAGGGGTGGCCATTGTCTTTCCAGTTGTATTTTCTATCAGCTCTGCCTACAACCGCAGAGAAACGGCATTGCAACGGCTATCGGATTTCAAAGGACATGCAGTAGCCATGTACTACGCCATGCGTGATTGGCCTTCCGATAAAAAAAATGACTTACCTGAGCGGTCAAGGCTATTAATCAATGAACTCAGCCGCCAGATCAGAGATATGTTCACCAAACACGAGCGTAAGGATTGGGAAAAAAATGAGCATGCTATCTACGACCAGTTCTCAAAATTATCCCTTCTTACTATGGAGATGCGTGATGTTGGTGTTCAGGCAGGAGAGGTTTCACGCGTAAGCCAGTACGTCAGCAAAATGATCATTGCCTTCGATAACCTCAAAATTGTTCATGCCTATCGAACACCAATAACCCTTCGGGCCTATAGTAAAGTTTTTATTTACGTTTTCCCGATAATCTACGGGCCCTATTTTGCCAGCACGTTTGATGATTATTCTGCCCATCTTGAATATGTAATGCCAGTGTTGTATAGCTTTATTCTGGTTAGCCTGGATAATATTCAGGATCACCTGGAGCATCCGTTTGATGAAGTAGGTGAGGATGATATAAAGTTTGATGAACAGGAGTTGGTTGCTGTAATGAAATAAGGGATGAGTCCATCATCAACCGATAGCAATAAGGATAGCACCTACTGGCTTTACGGAGGAGCAATTTTTCTGTTAATGCTTGCGTTGTTCTGGTCGGTTGACAGTATCGTGATTTATGTCTGCCTTGGGGGTGCAACATTTTGTTTTACACAATACATTCTTAAAACGAAACGGATACCTACTTTCTCTGAAAAGACAATTTCACCTGAACGTGAAACCGTTACGGGCAAACGAATTGAAGAGGTGCTTGACGAAATTCAACGCGAGTTCAGCACAACCAAACCACTCAATACTAGTGCGGTAAAGACAGTATTTCGTATAATTGCTATTTTCCTGCTAGCGTTTTTTGTTATATCGGTGCTCAGTATACTGGTGTTTAGTGACGACTTGGCCTATAGTGATAATTACTTCCGCGCTCAGGAATTTATAAGTACAGAGACATACGACTCGGCACTTTATTATCTACAACTGGCTGCGCAGGATAATCCATCCAACCCTGAGGTATTTATTGAACGGGGTAATGTGTTTATGTACATGGATCGTTACGATTCGGCTATTATACAATTTGATAAGGCGCTGGTGCTGGATGATCGCCATAGTGAAGCGCACTATCTGAAAACGTATTCGCTCTTTCAGTTGACCAATTACCGGGAGACCATTGAAGAAGGAAAACGGCTGGTGAAAAGAGAGCCTGAAAATTTAAGCGTGATGTTACTTGTTGGGGATAGTTATTATATGCAGAATCGCTACGATTCAGCCCTGGTATGGTATACGCGTGCTTATGATGACGGTGCCCGGAGTGCTGCACTCAGTAATGTTATTGCCTATATTCACGACACGAACGGGAGTATCCCCACAGCAATAGAATTTTATAAAGAAGCCATTAGTCTGGATAGCACGCAATACGATGCCTATGAAAGGCTTGCAGAATTACTTCCCGGAGAAGAGGGTAATGTTTACCGCGCAGAAGCTGTTCGTTTGAAGCAAGGAAACTTTTGAACAAGATGTTAACAAGCTAACGTCTTTTCGCTTCCTTTTTCTTAATCGAAGAACCACAACTTCACCGCAAGAATAATTACCGCAACAACCATAACCCGTTTTATCCAGACCTCACCTTTATCCACACTCCACCGGCTGGCATACCATCCTCCAAAGCCTTGACCGATAGCAAGGGTTAATCCGGTTATCCAGATTATTTTATCTTCCAGCGCAAAAACAAGCACGGAAACGCCCGTGTATACAATGGCGGCAAATACTTTTACATAATTTGTTTTTACCAGGCTCAGGTGATTGATGTTGGTAAGCACCGCAATAACCAGGAAGCCAATGCCTGCCTGAATAAAGCCTCCGTAAATACCCAGGAAAAAAAAGGCGATGATGCCCATAATCTGGTGGGCTTTTCCCAGTCGCTCAGGCCTGTTGATTTTTTTTACACGTGGTTCCAGAACAATGCTGACCACCACCATGATCATAATTACAGCAAGAATTCTGTTGAAGAGGACATCCTCAATATCCACGGCAAGTTTTGCACCCATAAAACCACCTGCCAGTGAGGCAAGGCCAAGGTATAAGCTATAAGGAAAGGGGAGTTTCACCCCCTTGCTATTGAAACCCGTAACTGCAAAAATGTTCTGCGATAGTATAGCTACCCGGTTGGTTGCATTGGCCACTGAGCCTGGCAGTCCCAAAAAAATCAATACGGGTAAGGTTATTAGTGATCCCCCTCCGGCAACGGTATTCAGAAATCCGGAAATGAATCCAATGACTATTATTAAGGCAGATTGTAAGATCAAGTCCACAGACAAGATACGTTAGCGTACTGTGGCTTTTCGGATAATGCGCGCGAGCAGGCTAGGGAAAAATCGCTGAAGGTAAACGGCCAGTGTTTCTTTTACCCCGGCTATGTATACTTCGTTCTTTTTCCGTTCAATTGCCCGGGCAATTTTCCTGGCCAGGTCTTTTGGGTCGATGCCTTGTGCCGTGGTGGGATCCATTTTCTGACTGGGCGATCCATCACCGGTAAGGGCATTAATGGACACGTTGGTTCGGACCCATCCCGGGCATACCAGGGTTACATAAATTTTTTTGCTTTCATTCCAGAGCTCGGCACGCAGGGCATCGAAAAATCCGTGTAAGGCATGCTTGGCAGCTGCATACCCGGTGCGGTAAGGCGTTCCCACTTTTCCGGTTATGCTGGTGATCACCACATAGTGCCCGCTTTTTCGGGAAATGAAATGAGGAATAAGGTGCTTGGTTAATGCAATGGATCCAAAATAATCGACCTCCATTATTTTACGGTCAACGTCAAGTGATGTGTCTTTCGCAAGACTTCGTTGGCTGATTCCTCCGTTATTGATGAGCACATCGACATGACCAAAAACTTGAATGGCTGCTTCCGCAGATAATGCCAATGTTGACGATTCACCTAAGTCGAGCGGAAGTATGCGGATGTTGGCTTGTACCTGTGGAGGACAATTTCCTTTTACCCGTTCTAGTTCTTCTTTTCTGCGCGAGGAAAGGATGAGCTTGTTTCCTCGCCTGGCCATTTCGTAGGTGAGCGCCTCTCCAATTCCAGAGGAGGCTCCGGTTATCCAGATTACTTTGCCTTTAAGTTTCGTCATGATTGATGAGTCTTGTGTTTATTGGATTCGGCATATACCCAGATGGTGTAAATACCGAGGGCTGTGCCAAACGGGAAAGAAAAAAGCTTGAAGCACCCGATTACGAGCAAGAGGGTAAGTGCCCATGATTTCTCGTTAAGAATCGCAATTCCTCCTATTATGGAGGGGATGGCAAATATCAGGATAAGCGTCCAGAGAAGAAATGGGAGGATGGAGCCTAAAAGATTGAGGATAACCGAGCCATCTGGCCCTGCTTCATCAGCGATAAAGGGAAACAGCGCAGTAATAAAAAAGGAGAGCCCCATAAGTGTTACCAGTTGGAGTGATCCGACTACGATATAGAGAATGCCGAGTATTCTTTTGTGATTGTGCATAATTAGTTGATTAGAAGATGTTAGTTATCCGATTTTTCATAAATAACAAAATCGAAAGCAAAGGCATGGCGTTCATCAGTTGCATGATGCCTTCGTGAAACTTCTTTCCAGTCTGGTTTGTCGAACTCCGGAAAGTACGTATCGCCTTCAATTTCACCGTGTATTTCAGTCAGGTATAACCGGTGTGCATAGTCGAGGCTACGGGAATAGATTTCTGCTCCCCCGATAATAAAAACTTCTTGTTGTCCAGCCTCGCGAGCAAGGTCCAGACCTTCTTCAAGGGAGTTTACAACAATACACTTGGGTGCCAGGAAATTTCTTTGTCGTGTTACTACAATGTTAGTACGGTTAGGCAAGGGCCTGAATTTTTCAGGGATAGAATCATAATTTTTCCGCCCCATAATTACATAATGCCCTTTCGTGGTCTGCATGAAATACTTCATGTCGTCAGGAAGGTGCCAGGGCAGGTCATTGTTTTTACCGATGACATTATTTTTTGTAAGGGCAGCGATCAAGGAAACAATCATTCTTCGTCTGATTTACTTTTAAAAACATACCCGATATGAAGACCTGCTTGCCAACCTGCCGGTCTGCCAGTATAATACAGTTGCGTGCGTTCAGCCGAAAAGTTTACCACCAGGTTCTCTTTGGATAGAAGGCTGAGTTTCGTTCCTACCGACCACGATAAAAACTGGTCGGTGTTGTATGCGGGGTCCGTGCGGTCATACATATACCTAAACCGGCCAAGGCTCACAAAGGGTACTACTTCAAAAGAATCCGTTATGCGGATGTGATAATTGGTATGTTCAATAAACGAGGCTGCACAAGCAAGAAAAAGCACAAGCCCGCCCATACCACTTCCTCCTCCATCATTATCGTTGTTATCAATGCTTGCCAGCAATAGCGCAAGAGGTGATAAAATGCCCAGGCCCATATGGAAATTATCACGGCTACCACTGAATCCGAATTCCGTTCCGAACACCTTCCCAAACATCAACTCCCCCCGCACGCCAATAGCGGTATAGCCCGGCAATTGACCTAAACTGACACGGTCAATAGTACCCAGCAGGTGAAAATCTCCTAATTTAAATTGTGCCTGCGCCAGGGTAATCGGCAGCAGCAGAAGGATGGCAATAAATATCCGCATGTTAAAGTTTGTTTCCTCTAAAGTATTCCTGAACAGTCATCCGTTTTTTTCCTTCCGGCTGTAATTCATTAAGTGATACCCAGCCATCGGATGCCTTTACATAAAGATAATTTTTATTATCGGTTTCCAGCGACCCAACGTTGGCACTGGAATTAAAGTTGACTGGTTCAGCTTTGTACACTTTGAAAACTTTGTGGCTAAAGGAGGTCCATGCTACAGGATAAGGGCTTAATCCGCGAATAAAATTAACAATGTGTTGAGCAGACTGATCCCAGTTGATTTCGCAGGTTTCTTTAAAAATTTTTGGCGCATGTTTTATCTCACCAGTGTTTGGTTGAGGCTGTGCGGTATAGTTTCCGGAGGCGATAGCTTTTATTGTTTTTAATACAAGCTGTGCGCCTTTAAACATTAATCGTTCATACAACGATCCGGCATCATCGGTTTCATGGATAGTTTCTTTATCCTGGAAAATGATACTTCCGGTATCGATCTCATGTTTCAAAAAAAACGTGGTTACTCCGGTTTCTTTCTCTCCGTTAATAATAGCCCAGTTAATAGGCGCGGCTCCACGATACTGGGGCAGGAGGGAAGCGTGTAAATTGAAGGTTCCGTATTCCGGCATAGACCAAACCACTTCGGGGAGCATGCGAAAGGCCACTACCACCTGGAGGTTGGCTTGATAACTTTTTAGTTCTTCAAGGAATTCCGGTGATTTAAGATTAGCTGGTTGCAATACCGGTATGCCATTTTTTACTGCATACTCTTTAACCGGTGAGAAGACAATTTTTTGTCCGCGGCCCTGGGGTTTATCGGGAGCTGTGATGACGGCCACCACAGAAAACGAATGGTTCACGAGT
>CAZCRJ010000094.1:0-8116 GCA_964501015.1 uncultured Roseivirgaceae bacterium
GAAGTGGTTCCGTAGCGGGCAGCAAAGGCATTCTCACAAACTTTTCGCAAATGCCAATCACTTTTAACAAATATTTAAGACCCACAGGGTTGGCTTCTTCATACATCGGACCATTAATTTCCAATAAGCTAAATTGATGGCGACTGGCCATTGAAAAATCTCCGTTAAAAGCAGATTCCTTCATTTTTTTAAATATACCCGGAAAGGCGTTGGCAAGAACCGAGATTACACCTTTCGCCCCCATTGCATATAAGGCAACTGTCATCATGTCGTCTCCGGAAATCAGAAGAAAATCTTTCGGTTTGTCTTTTACAATCCTCATACATTGCTCAAGGTTACCCGATGCTTCTTTTATACCGATAATGTTTTTATGCTGTGCCAGCCGTAAAGTTGTATCGGCTGAAATATTGGAAGCAGTACGCCCGGGAACGTTATACAGGATAAGGGGAACAGGTGAATTATCAGCGATTACTTTAAAATGTTGATAAATGCCTTCCTGTGATGGTTTATTATAGTAAGGACTAACGGAGAGTAAAGCATCAACGCCCGATAAGTCTGTAGTTTGGATAGTGTCCAATACGTGTTGGGTATTATTTCCCCCAATACCATATACAATTGGTAGCCTTGCCGGATTGTTCTTCTTAACGAATTCCAATACGTGATTCTTTTCTTCGGATGTAAGGGTTACTGACTCACCCGTGGTGCCCATAACCACATAATAATCAACTCCCCGCGTGGTATGGACGAGTAGTTTCTTAAGAGCTCTAAAATCAATTTTTCTGGTACCATCAAATGGAGTGACGAGCGCAACACCTGTTCCGATAAACTTTTTCATACGTTATTTTAATTGCTTTGAGTATTTATACATGCCGTCATGAAGATTTTTTTGTCCCGATACAGAGTTGATCATCAATTCGAAATAAGACTGCGAATTTTCGAAGTGTTTTCCAATCCTGCATTTTGCTTTACTTCGCGCCAGTATATTCTCTATTATTGGATTGGGAACAGTATCCAGGTAGTACAGATAATCAAATGATTCAGTATAAAACTTCACTACATTGGGAGCAGTAATGTTTCCCCAGAAAGAAATGTCTTTAAGGGTGAAGAAATCAAATAGAAACTCATAATTATCCTTGTTCTCAGGAAGAAAGCAAAGGACCTTAACTTTTTTACCGTCCCGTTCCAGTTGGTGAATGAACTCCTTTATTTCCTCATGCTTTTTCTTGTCTTCAACAGTATAAATTACCCCAACATGCCTGGCTTCGGTAAAGGACAAACTTACCCTAACCGACTTATTCTTTTTAAGCTGGGCCCTGGTACGCAGTGCAAGGAACGGTAATTTCATGCCGATGGAAGTTAGTTGCCTTTGAGTATGTTCATAAATTCAGATTCGGAAATAATGCTGACACCCAATTTCTCAGCTTTTTCTCGTTTAGCAGGCCCCATGTTATCCCCGGCTAGTAAATAATCGAGTTTCCCGGAAATGGATGACAATACCCGGCCACCGTTTTTAAGAATTACCTCTTTTAACTGATCTCGTTCAAAGTGTTGAAAAACCCCTGAAATTACAAAGGATTTATTATCCAGAACGGTACTGTCGAGTTTCACCTCTTCCACGTGTGCTTCTACCGTTAATCCTGATGCTGTTAAACGTTCTATTTCTTTTTGATTTTCGGCATTGGCGAAGAATTCCAGAACGCTTTGCGCGATTTTTTCACCTACTTCCGGTGCCGCTAACAGTTCATCGTAGGAGGCTTTAGCAAGACGGTCAAGGGTTATAAAATGTCGGGCTAATTTTTCAGCAACTGTTTTTCCAACATAACGAATACCTATGGCAAATAATACACTTTCAAACGGTGCTTCTTTGGATTGCTGTATTCCCTTCTGGATGTTATGGGCCGACTTTTCCTTTACTTTGTCAAGCCGCAGCAAGTCTTCCATACGCAGGTCATATAAATCAGCCGGACTTTTTACCAGGCCCAGTTCAAATAACTGCCGAATGGTTTGTTCACCTATTGAATCGATGTTCATGGCTTTGCGCTGAATGAAATGCTCGATTCTTCCTTTTATTTGAGGCGGACAGCCATATGTATTAGGACAATAATGTGCTGCCTCACTTTCTTGTCGAATGAGGGGTGTGCCACATTCGGGGCATTTCGTTGTATAGTGTATTGGGGGCGATTCAGGATTTCTTCTGGCAGTGTCAACACCAGTAACTTTCGGTATAATCTCTCCACCCTTCTCAACAAAAACATAATCGCCAATGCGTAAGTCAAGCCTGACAATTTCGTTAGCGTTATGGAGAGAAGCCCGCTTTACCGTTGTGCCGGATAAAAAAACCGGCTCCAGTTCAGCTACGGGTGTAATAGCCCCTGTACGACCCACCTGATAGGTAATGGCATTCAGGCGGGTGCTCATGCTTTCTGCCTTGTATTTATAGGCTACCGCCCAGCGCGGACTTTTTGCAGTAAAGCCAAGGGTTTCTTGTTGTTCCAGGCTGTTTACTTTAATCACCACGCCATCGGTTTCAAGGGGAAGTTCATCCCTTCGGTTTTCCCAGTAATCGATGTAGGTAAAAACCTCATTAATTGTAGCACATTTTCTATAGGTTGGGGAAACCTGAAATCCCCATTGTTCCAACTTGTGAATTCCTTCTTCATGTGTAGCCAGCTGATTTTCGGTACCCAACAAGAAGTAGGCGAAGCATTGCAGTTTTCGTTGAGCCACTATGCTGGAGTCCTGCATTTTCAACGTTCCTGAAGTTGTATTTCGGGCATTGGCATAGCGCTCCTCACCAATGTCTTCCCGGTCTTTATTTAGCTGGATAAAAACATCCTTCGGCATGAATACTTCCCCCCGAACTTCAAACACAGGAGGCAGGTTTTCGCCCCGTACACGCAGGGGTATGTTGCGAATGGTTTTAACGTTTGCTGTTACATTATCTCCACGCACACCATCGCCCCGGGTAACACCGCGGACCAGCA
The DNA here is from genome assembly GCA_964501015.1 of uncultured Roseivirgaceae bacterium. Lineage (GTDB taxonomy): Bacteria > Bacteroidota > Bacteroidia > Cytophagales > Cyclobacteriaceae > UBA2336. The sequence continues at coordinate 2,985 of CAZCRJ010000094.1, forward strand.
TTCCATTTTCATAGACCAGGCTGATGGAAACGCCATCAAATTTAAGTTCACAGAAATATTCGTAAGGATCACCATCCAGCCCTTTGGATACGCGACTATCAAAGTCAGTTAATTCATCACGGGAATAGGTGTTTCCCAGTGAGAGCATTGGATACTGGTGATAAACTGTCTGGAATGTTTTGGTAATGGTGCCTCCAACACGTTGTGACGGAGAGTCTGGTAACTGCAACTGGGGAAATTGATGTTCGAATTGAATCAGTTGCTCAAGGAGCTTGTCAAATTCATAGTCGCTAATCTCCGTCCGGTTTTTCTGATAGTATAAATCATTATGGTAATTGATTTTCTCTGTCAGCTCCTGAATGGCTTTTTGCGCTTGTTCCGATGTCATTCGTAGTCTTTTTGATCAGTGCGAAAGTAATAGAAATTAAGGGAATAGGCAGTAGAAATATACCGGGATAAACGTGGATTGCCGGGGCATTTTCACCACACCATAATGGTTTTGATACCGTATGTGAAAACTAAAAAAGACGCCATACATAGCGTCTTTCCTTAGAGCGGTATGGTGATAAAAATGATTATCGCCTATTGGTCAGTAAGTCTTTAATGTCCAGTTTATTATTCTTCCGTTCAACATCCGCCATTCTGAGAGAGGGGTCAATTTCCAGTGAAACGATGTCAGCACCTGATTTACTGATCTTGAAGGTATAGGTGGGATTTACCCAGAACCACGTTTCCAGTTCAACACGTTGCAGTGTTGGGTCTTCTGCAGGTTTATTCCCCAGGGTTTCATTCATCGGTATGTAGAATAATTCCTTAGAGCCATCGGTATAGGTTACCAGCAGATCAATGGGCATGGGAAATTCACCGATTCGTTCGAGGGTAACCATGCTGGTGTTTTCATCGGACACAAAATTTTTAATCCCATAATCAATTCGTTTGGTAGTGTTCAGCCAATAACTCATGTACCATTTCAATTGCAGACCAGAAGTTTTTTCCATTATTCGAAGAAAATCGATGGGTTCGGGATGTCTGAATTTCCAGGTATTGTAATACCGTCTCATGCCTTTGTAAAAGGGTTCTTCTCCGATGATGTATTTTAATTGGTTCAGGAATATTGCCCCCATACTATAGGCCGATGTGCCATAGGCACGGTTTGTTGTAAAGTGATCCGCATGTTGGTTCATGGGTTCCTGTAGTCCGCTTTTTACGAGGGCAAAGTATCCATTGTAACTACCAGTGTGCGTTCTGCCATCATTCATAATGGACGCCATCGATTCAGTGGAGGCGAAATCAGTGAACCCTTCATCGAACCATGCGTATAACGATTCGTTGGAAGCCAGAACACCCTGATACCAGCTGTGGGCCACCTCATGCGCCATTACGCCAACCAAACTTGACAAGGAGCGCTCTCCGGTAATGAGGGTACACATGGCATACTCCATTCCGCCATCTCCCCCCTGAAGCACGGAGTAGACTTCATATGGATAGTTTCCGAAAGTTTTATTCATGAACTGAAAATGTTTCACAGTATACTCCTGAAGTTTTTTCCAGTTATCGGTTGTCTTTTCACCAGGTTGATAGAAGAAATGAACCTCCGGACCACCCGGAACCTGGGCGATGTCGTGAGCGTAATCCGGATCGGCTACCCAAGCAAAGTCAGTTACATTTTTGGCAATAAAGTGCCACGTTAATTCTCCGGAGGGCCGGTTAACTTTGGTGCCCGGTTTTTCATAACCATGACCTACTTTGTCAGCATTCTGCAGCTTGCCGGTGCCCCCGATTAAATATGTTGGGTCAAGTGTTATTTTAACATCGAAGTCACCCCATACGCCATGAAATTCACGCGCTACATATTGATAAGGATGCCATCCCTGGAAATCATACTCGGCTATTTTTGGATACCATTGGGTCATGGAATAGGCAATACCTTCTTTACTATTTCTGCCAGACCTTCTAATCTGGTTAGGAACCTGTGATTCAAATTTCATATCGAAGGTAACCTTGGTTTTTGGGAGTATAGGTTTTGCCAGGTATACTTCCATTACAGTGCCTTCAATATGATAATTAACATCTTTACCATCCTGCTTTAAGGTTTGGATTTTCTGGTAGCCAATTTCATCTTCTTTTAATTTGGATATACGGTCCATAACACGGCTGTCAGGATCGGCAATGGTTCGCGATCGCACATCCATCATACTGCCAGGTTGGAAGGCATTGAAATAAAGATGGTAATAGACTTTTGTAAGGGTATCGGGTGAGTTATTGTAATACACAAGTTTTTGTGTACCGGTTACCTTGCGGGTTTGAACATCCAGACGAACATCCATGGCGTATTCAGCACGTTGCTGCCACCGGTAATCCTGAGCGTGTATAGAACCTGTAAGTATAAAAAGCAGGAAAAAAGCTTTAAAGAGATGCATACCTTATGTGTTTGGAAGCAAAATATCCAAACATGTTGATTTTACAAAGGTGATTTCTCTGATACCGGCAAATAAACCTAATGCTTTACGGTTCTTTGTAGCGAATTATTGATCAGTACTCGAATCAATTATTACGCGGTTGTTGCCGTTGCTCATTGCGCTTTTGATATTCCTGTCTGCGTTGTTCCTGCATTTGGCGCTGTTGGATTTGATGCAGCACTAATCTTCGGAAATCATCTTCAGCATCCTTCAGGCTCATTACCTTCTGAGCGGAAATAGCGGTGAGCATTTTTTGTGAATATTCTTTTTCCAGATCAAGTTCCTTTTGCCGGAGCGACAAACCGGTTTCGATCATTTTTTCCTGTTGTTCTGGTGTGGTGCCGGTATTTTTCCTGATCTGTTGATATTCCTGATGCAGTGCCATACGTTTACCAGTGAACTCACGATAAACCGGCCAGAACTTCTCTGCCTCCTCAGGAGATAGTTCAAGGCGTTCGGTGATGAATGCTATGCGCGCAGCCTTTATTCTTTCCTGGGCTTTTGGATCGCGGAAATTCCTTTCTTCATCCTGTGCCATGACTGAAGAGATGATCAGTGATAGCAATAAAGCGGTAATGATTTTTTTCATGAATAGTTAAAAGTTTTGGAATACATCGGAAATTGGTTCTGATTCCAGTTCCAGGTTTTCAAGTTGATAGTAAGTATAGACTTCCTGTTCGATAGCCTCAACGCTTAATGAATCAAAGTCAATAGTGTCCAGAAGCTCTTCCGTAGTGAGGTTATTTTCTTCCAAATAGGTAAGGAGTTGCTCGGTGCTCACTGTACTGAGTATTTGTTCAACCGATTCGGAAGTTGATGGTTTAAAAACAAGCATAAACAAAACTACCATGACAAGAACCGGAAGGGCGTATTGCAAAGCAAGCCGAAAGTAAGGGTGATCATTTTTTACAGAACGGCTTGCTTCTAGCTTTGTCTGAAGGATAAGCGGCAGGTTATCGAAGTATCCTTCCGGTACGGTAAAGGGAATTTTTTTCGATAGGTTTTCGAACTTTTTCATGTTGATGCTTTGACAGGTTTAAGGTTCTGTAGTTTAATCATGCAGATAAAATATGCTCAATTTTCTTAACGGCCAGATGATAGCTGGCTTTTAACGCTCCTATACTGGTTTTGGTAATCTGTGCCATTTCGTCATACGACATATCCTCAAAATATTTCATGTTAAATACTAAGCGCTGCTTGTCCGGCAAAGTCAGCAAAGCTTTCTGTAATTTGAATTCGATATCTTGTGCAGACAGGGATGTGCTGCTTTCGAGTTTTCCGGCTAGCTCTTCGGCAACATCCCCAATGGGCAGAAAAAAACGTCTTCTTTTTTTATTCAGAAAATTCAGGCATTCATTTGTAGCGATACGGTATATCCAGGTAAACAACCGGGCATCTTCACGGAAATCATCGATATAGCGGTAAACTTTGATGAATACTTCCTGGGTAATATCATCGGCATCATCATGATCGATAACCATTTTACGGATATGCCAGTACACCCGTTGTTGATAGGTTCGCACAAGCATGGAAAAACCATAATTGCGGGTTTCAGAGTTGCGGATTTTTGACAAGAGCTCGTTGTCTTCCACGAAGCATTGGGTTACACGCGTGCGTTAGACAGCACAACCAGTTAAGGGTTTAATCAGTAAGTGTACTGCAATTATCCCGAAAAGTCCACCAGCAGATCCACTAAAAGTTCAACCTGTTCTTTTGAATGGGCAGGGAAATTAGCGAAACGAAGTTGCGAAGGTTTGAGTTTTCCGTACCCTTCTCCAGGGAAAATGCCTTTCTCTTGTAAATATGTAGTTAACGCTGTTGTATGTTTCCCTGAATCGGCAACAATTACGGTTTTGGACTGAAACGCCTTATTGGTTACAAAAGGATGAATCATGTCGTGTTGCTCAAGAGCGTTGTAGAGTATGGCAGCCTTATACTCTGTTTCCCTTCGGATAGTAATAATTCCTCTCCGTAAGAAGTCCTGAATTACATTGCTCAGTATGTAAATTCCTAGCACGTTGGGTGTTTCAGGCGTTTGATTTTTTCGGGCATGGGTTACAAGGCTTAATAAACTATGATAAGAGCCAATTGAAATTCCTTGTGCCAGCATGTGCTCTGCTTTGGCAACACATTTGTCATTTACAATCCAAACTCCTAAGCCTGAAGGAAGTCCGAATCCTTTTTGAATTGAAAAATAAAGAGAGTCAATTTTGGAATAATCGAATAAAGGGTAGGGGAGAGAAGAAACAGCATCAACGGTTACCAGTGCATTAGGATATTTTTCACGGAAGCTGTTGATGAATTCCAGGGATAAGGAAACCCCAGTGCTGGTTTCATTATGGGTAAGTGCAATCAATTCTGGATTTCCGGAGATCACATTGGAAGTGAATCCCTCACCTTCTGTGACTTCAATTAATTCAGCATGTCGGTTAAGCTGAAGCGCAATTTCATAAAAGCGTTTAGAAAAAGCCCCGTTTACAAAATGAGCACTGTTTGAAATGACCAGATTTTGTATGAGCCTTTCCCACACTTCAGTGGCAGAGGAGGTAAAGACAATATGAAAATCATCGGGTATGCTTAACAGTTCCTTTAGTCCGTGAACGGCTTGCTGTACGATGCCCTCAAATGATTTACTTCTGTGCGAAAGGGAAGGGATGCCTTCGCGAAAAGCCC
>CAZCRJ010000095.1:0-8065 GCA_964501015.1 uncultured Roseivirgaceae bacterium
TGGCCAGGAAATTCGTGTAGCTGTTATCGTAAATCGTACCGGCTTCACTCAGTTTGTTCGTATAATCGAGATAGAAATTTGCCATCTCAACCAATGATAAATGATATTCCGGTGAGTTCTCACCGAAGAGGTCTTTTTTAACCTGATTGATCTGCATCAGGTATGATTCTGCAGTGGAATATTTTTTTGATTGTTCTGAAACATCGTATAAGAATTCCAGAATGCGGATAGTGGTTTTATGATTTCTGGGTAATGTTTTTCCCGATAAAATTGTCAGCGCTTCATTCTCAATAGAGGATGCTTTGTCTTTTTGTAATTTACTGTCAAATTCAATTGACTTGAGGTTGATATTGACAATACTTGATTTTGTAAAATACTTGTGAATGGATCGCTCGTATTCTGCTTTCAGATTGGCATACCTCGATTTATTGTCTTCGCGCTGGAGCTGGTCAATGTAGGCCAGGTAAATCTCATGCGCGAGGGGTGTTGCCGGTGAGGTTTTCTTTTTGAGTTCTGTTAACTGGCTGCTGTAATCAGCATATTTTGGAAGTCCGGCCTGAACCACTCCTTCGTTATTTTCAGCATACATCCGGGTGTATACAAAATCAGCCTGCACAAGCGCGAGGCTGTTTTCTCCCATGTATTTAAGATTTTTTGAAATCCAGGGCCGCGCCATGTTATGGGATATTTCAACGCTATCAATATTTCCTTTTTTACCATACGCCAACGTAATCAGGGATAACAAACGGCCATAGTTGATATACCTTGTTTTTAATTCGGCTTCCGGTATAGAATGTGTTTTTAATTTTCCGTTTTCTGTGTAGGATTCACTAGTGACAGCTCTTCCGGCTATAAAACTTTCGTTATCGCGAAGGAGGGTAATCGCATCGTTGGCAAAACCCTGGCCCACCAAAGCTTCAGCTGTTTCCAGGATCGACCTGGCTTTGAGTGCAGGATCTTTTTCTTCTGAAAAATTAAGAATCTCAGTAACTTCTTTTAACAAATCCCGACTGATCCGGTGATACCCGTAGTCATTATAAATTTCTGCTACATCAATGAGTGTATTGGCGTGTTTGAGCGAGTTCTCTCCAAAAATAGCAGTACTAATGGCAAGTGCCTGTCGCAAACTTGTTTCAAATGTAGGCAGTTCACCATAGGCAAGGTTAAACCGGGCATTGCGAATGTAATACGGAGGAAGGAAAGCAGTGGATTGTCCCAGTGGAAGTACCATGCCCTTGTATTTTTCCAGTTCTTTTAAGGCCTGCGCGTATTTCCCTGCTTCATAGTTTTTATCTGCTTTGGCCAGAGCTTTATCATATTTCTTTTGTGCAAATCCCGATATGGCTACCAACAGGCACACGCTCAGTACAAAATTCGCCAGTATATTCTTCATAATTAAATAGGGATTTAGTAGCAGTATTCAAACGACTAAACTAAAAAATTACGGACGCTTTATAAAACCATTAGTGAACAATGGCATCGCAAGGAGGTGGTAAATCTGGTTTAACGAAGGGAAATGAGTTTTTTAAGGATATTTTTTGCGGCATCGGTAATAACCGTACCTGGTCCGAAAATGAAAGAAACTCCTTCCTGATAAAGAAAATCATAATCCTTTTCAGGAATGACGCCACCCGCTACTACCACTATATCCTCACGTCCAATTTTTTTCAGCGCCTTTATCAGTTCTGGAATAAGTGTTTTATGTCCGCCAGCAAGGCTGGAGGCGCCTACAAGGTGTACATCATTTTCTGCGGCCTGCATGGCAACTTCTTCAGGTGTTTGAAAGAGAGGGCCTATGTCTACATCAAAACCTAAATCGGCAAAACTGGTAGCAATTACTTTGGCGCCTCGGTCATGGCCGTCTTGTCCCATTTTGGCAATTAAAATGCGTGGCCGTCTTCCATCCAACCGGGCAAACTCATCGGAGAGTTGTTGTGCTTCTTCGAAGTGGGCATTGTTTTTCATCTCGCCCGAATATACACCTGAAATCGATTTTATCGCGGCCTTGTATCGGCCAAATGATTTTTCAAGGGCAAAGGAAATTTCGCCCAAGGTTGCTCGCTTTCGTGCAGCATCGATGGCCAACGCTAATAAATTGCCTTGACCAGTAGTTGCTGCCTGTGTGAGATTTCCTAGTGATTCCTCTACTTCTGACTGGTTGCGGTTTGCTTTTAGGTGTTGAATACGTTCTAGTTGTTCGTTTCGCACAGCGGTGTTGTCCACTTCAAGGATATCAAAATCAGGCTTTTCTTCTACCCTGTATTTGTTTACGCCAACAATAACATCCACACCGGAATCGATGCGTGCCTGCTTGGCAGCGGCTGCCTGTTCAATACGCATTTTAGGTATACCACTTTCAATCGCTTTTGTCATCCCGCCAAGGGCCTCCACTTCTTCAATTAGTGCCCATGCTTTTTCAACTAACTGAGCGGTGAGGTATTCTACATAATACGAACCCCCCAGAGGATCGACCACCCGTGTTACTCCTGTTTCTTTCTCAATGTAGAGCTGTGTGTTTCGGGCAATGCGAGCAGAAAAATCGGTAGGTAAGGCTATGGCTTCATCCAATGAATTGGTGTGCAGTGATTGTGTTCCCCCCAATACAGCAGCCAGTGCTTCTACACACGTACGCGCTACATTGTTGTACGGATCCTGTTCAGTAAGACTCCAGCCCGAGGTTTGGCAATGTGTGCGCAAGGCCATCGACTTGGGATTTTTTGGATTGAATTGCTGAACAATTTTTGACCATAACAACCGGCCTGCCCGCATTTTGGCAACTTCCATAAAGAAGTTCATGCCAATACCCCAAAAGAAGGAAAGCCGTGGAGCAAAATCATCAATGGCAATTCCAGCTTTTAACCCTGTACGGATATACTCCAATCCATCGGCAAGGGTATAGGCGAGTTCAAGGTGTGCTGGCGCTCCCGCTTCATGCATGTGGTACCCGCTTATGCTGATAGAGTTGAAGCGGGGCATATGTTTCGAGGTATATTCAAAAATATCGGCAACAATACGCATGGAGGGTGCTGGAGGATAGATGTACGTATTACGCACCATGAATTCCTTCAGAATATCGTTTTGAATAGTACCATTCAATTGATGGGGTTGAACTCCCTGTTCTTCAGCGGCAACAATGTAAAAAGCGAGGATAGGGAGTACTGCTCCATTCATCGTCATGGATACCGACATCTTATCAAGCGGAATTTGATCGAACAGAATTTTCATGTCCAGTACCGAATCGATGGCTACACCAGCTTTGCCTACATCACCCGTAACACGCGAATGATCGGAATCATATCCGCGGTGCGTGGCTAAATCAAAAGCTACGGATAATCCACGTTGTCCGGCAGCGAGATTTCTTCGATAAAAGGCATTAGAATCTTTGGCTGTAGAGAATCCTGCATATTGGCGTATGGTCCACGCGCGTGACGTATACATGGTGGCGTATGGTCCGCGCAGATAGGGAGGAATACCGGAAGTAAAAGCAGTATGGAGGTACGATTCACTTGCTTCTTTGGAATAGGAAGGATGAATGGTGATTTGTTCCGGACTCATCCACGGCTTTGAAGTAGTATCCTCTGCCGCTGGAAATGAAAATGATGAAAACTGGAGTTTGGAAAAATCAGGTCTCATGCGTTAACAGATTGGATAAATTTAGTCCACGCTTTTTCAGCCATTTCCTTTACAAGCGTATCGACATAGTAGGATCCCGCTGTAGGATCAGCCACTTTGTTAAGGTATGATTCTTCCCTAAGTAGAGAAGATACATTACGTGCAATACGACTTACTCGTTCGTCATGTTCATGATCCGGCAAAACACTTAACGCAGTACATCCACCCAGGACAGAAGCCAGCGAAGCCATGGTGCCTTTCAGCATATTTTCATGTGGCTGGAATAATTCCTTTTTCCATGGCTCACTATACGCATGAATAGTTACATCGAAAAGTTTTCTATCGTGAATACCATACGCATGGAGTACCTGAAACCAGAGTAGTCGCAGTGCTTTAAGTTTCGCGATCTCAGCAAAAAAATCTGTACCAACGGGAACAGAGAAAAACAGATTACGCATGATAAGGCTGAGGTCACTTCCCAGTTCCGTTAGTTGATCGATTAGGTTTACGGCATTTAGAAGCAGATCATTGATTTGCTCAATCGGGTCTTCTATCGAGGAGGTGATGCCCAAAAGCTGTAAATGATTATAAAGCCTTAGGTTGTGGATAACCTTGTGCATCGATTGTGGATGATGTGGATAAGTTTTTTTCAGAAAAAAACCAATCAATTTTTCGGGTGAATTATTTGCTAAAAAATAGGAAGACAGGGCATCGAAAAACCCGTCTACATCATCAGGTAAGTAAAATCCAATCGAACAATGTGGCCATTCAATCAAATGGAGCAATTCGGAAAAAGAAACGGTGTTGTTTTGGGTTGTATCAAACAGGATACCATCTGCCCCGGAACGCAAATAATGAAGTGCTTTTTCATTAGCCTTTTTTTCCTCTAAGGCATTGATAACAGGCATGTTGTGCCATGCCCGGGGCCCCATAAATTCAGAAACGGAGGGCGGTAACACGATCGGTGAAGTGCGGCTATCTCTCTGGTCATAATACGGTGATCCTTTGATCTCACCAAGCCTCCATTGCAGTGCCTCAAAGGGGTTCTTTCCCTCAATTTCTGATGACGCTACGCGCATCCATTCATTTCTGGACGATGACGCAAAGGAGGCAAATAGTGAACTTGATTTAAGTGAATTCTCCATACCTGCAAGGTAATAAAGGTTCAATCGTTTGAATACAATCTTAAACAACTTTTACCAAGCGCATTTCCGGAATACTTAGTAGTATTGGTTGTGAGGAAAAATTGAGCCCCTATTATAACGGAATTTTATTCCACAAAGTCAAGCCTGATGTGTGTTGTTTTCTTCTATCCTTTTTTTACATCTTTGTCTCCCTTTTCCTAAAAGAGATATCCAAAGTAATAGATAACAATAATGGTAGCGGATTGCACAACGGTATGGAATGATTGTCTCGATTCGATAAAGGATAGTGTAGGAGTAGAAAATTATACTACCTGGTTTAAACCGATTGTACCGCTTCGTGTAGAAGGTGATGTACTCACCATTCAGGTTCCGTCACAATTTTTCTATGAATGGCTGGAAGATAATTATGTGCCCATTCTGAAAAAGGCTATTCATAATGTACTTGGACCGACCGGTCGTCTTGAATATTCGGTAATTGTGGATAGCGGCAATACACAAAATCCTCCTGTAACCGTAAGTTATCCAAATGGGATGGGAGGCAAGCGTGCGACTACCAACGGGCTGGACAGTGATTACTCACCCTTCACCTTTAAGGCCTTGAATCCGCAAACGGTGAATTCACGCCTGAACACCATGTATAGCTTCGATAATTTTGTGGAAGGCGATTGTAACAGGTTGGCACGGTCTGCCGGAGTTGCAGTAGCCAAGAAGCCAGGCGTAACATCCTTTAATCCGCTCATGCTCTATGGCGGGGTTGGTGTTGGGAAAACGCACCTTGTGCAGGCAATTGGCAATGAGATCCGCAACAATATGCCGGAGAAAATTGTACTCTATGTTGATCAGAATGATTTCACCACGCAGTTTTTAAATGCACTACAAAACCATAAACTCCAGGATTTTCAAAACTTCTACCTCCAGGTAGATTTATTGATTCTTGATGATGTACAGTTTTTGGCAGGACGGGAAAAAACACAGGAGATGTTTTTCCACATCTTCAACCAGCTGCACCAATCGGGTAAGCAAATTATTATGACGAGCGATTGTCCGCCACGCGATCTGAAGGGCTTTCAGGAGCGTTTGCTGTCACGTTTTAAATGGGGACTAACAGCAGATTTGCAAGAACCTGATTTTGAAACCAAGCTTGCCATCATCCATCGCAAGATGCAGGCCGATGGAATTGATATTCCAACAGAAGTAGCAGAATACCTTGCTTACAGTGTAGATACAAACCTTCGCGACATGGAAGGCGTATTAAACTCGCTGATGTTTCACGCAACGTTGTTGAAAAAGGAGATTGACCTTGAACTAGCCAAGGAAGTACTGAAGAACATCATCAAGGAAATTCAATCCGATGTGAGTGTTGACTTTATTCAGAAAACGGTTTCCGAATATTTCAAAGTGGAACTGGAGGCCATGAAGGGAAAAGTGAAGAAACGCGAAATCGTTATTCCGCGCCAGGTGGCCATGTATTTCTGCAAGCGTTACACACAACTAACCCTGGCCCTTATTGGTGAGAACTTTGGCGGCCGCGATCACAGTACCGTTATACATGCGCTGGAGTCGGTTGAGGATATGATGAAAACCGATTCTAATTTCAAATCTTCTGTTGAGGAATTAGGAAAGAAACTTAAGATGAGGATGAATTAAGACGATAATTTATCCCATTTCCATCTCACAAAACTTACAGCAATTATTTCAGAATAAAATTATACGGGATCACCTCCCGTGAACTGTTCATTCCATACAGACTAACCCTACCTTTAAACGTTTCAAAAAAGTCGATTACTTCCTGCGGGTCTTTCACGCGTACGCGGTTAATCTGAATGATGGTATAATTCTCTGGAATCCCCAGGCTTTTCATGTACCCGCCTTTAATTTTAAATATCTTCACTCCATAATCGGTGGCTTCCAGTTCTGCCCCAACAGTTGCCGAAGAGTAGATTTTACGCCTAACGATTTCTGTTGTTCCCGTTCGGTTTACTAAGGTTATTGGCGTAGTGTAGGATTTTCCGTCACGCAGATAGGTAATGGAGACCTTATCGCCCGGATAACGATAGGCAAGTTCTTCTTCGAAGGCACTTTGGCTGTTTACTTCAACGGTATTAATTTTTACAATGACATCGCCCAGTTTCATACCGGCATTAATAGCAGGACCTTCCTTGTCAAGTGTTTCCAGCAACACACCCTGAAATTCTTTAACATCAGTATTCAGGTTGTACTTTTTGGCATTCTGAAAATTATATTCCACAACACGGCCGCCTAATAATGCTTTTTGAACAACACCATATTTCACGAGATCTTCAACAACTTTTTTAGCAATATCCACCGGTACGGCAAAGGCATACCCGGTGTAACTTCCGGTTCGGGATAGTATTGCGGTGTTTATGCCTACCAGGTCGCCATCTTTATTGACGAGCGCACCCCCGCTGTTTCCGGGGTTAATGGCAGCATCGGTTTGGATAAACGATTCGATAGGAAATTTATCTTCCAGGATTCCTATTCGTCTTCCTTTGGCACTGACAATTCCTGCCGTTACGGTTGATGATAACGAAAATGGATTACCAACGGCCACAACCCATTCGCCTACCTGCAGGTTTTTGGATGAACCAATTGTAATGGCCGGGAGTTTGGTTTCGTTTATTTTCAATACCGCCAGATCGGTGGAAGGGTCGGTGCCGATTAATTCTGCCGGATAGACTTTTTTGTTGTACATCACTTCAATTTTCTCAGCAGCTTCTACCACGTGATTATTGGTAACAATGTACCCGTCAGTTGTGAAAATCACTCCTGAACCACTGCTCACTCTGGTTTGTGCAGTAGCTCCACCGCCAAAAAACCAATCGAAGGGTGAATACGAAGTACCTTTAAAAATACTGTTGATGTATACTACACTGGGAATAGCCTTGGTTGCAGCCTGGCTAAAGTCAACCGGCTGAAGAGACAAAGCAGGTGTGGCATCAGCGAGTTTCGGACTGACCAACGCAGGTGAATCATACCGTGCGGTAGTATACGTGGGATCAGGGATTGGCTGATTAGCTGAGGGCTTGTCCATGAACTTAAAAAAGGTAAAAGCCCCTGCAAGGCCAGCTAAAAATCCGATTACTGTAATTTTTATGGTGTACTTCATGATTTTTCTGTTTCCGTTTTCAGGATGTCCTTATGAATACAAAATTTGAACCAGTTCAAAAGTTTCGCAAATATAAACGGGTTACGGGTGAATGGGTTGTTGCCGTCCATGAATTCACATTTAGCCATCAGTAATTCCAAATTCGTACTTACTTTTACGCTTATGGGTATTCGTTCAGTCT
>CAZCRJ010000096.1:0-8063 GCA_964501015.1 uncultured Roseivirgaceae bacterium
TTTCGCCACAGACTTAGCACCAGCCAACGCGCCACAGCAAGCTTAATCACCAACCATGGGTTGCGTATCCGAGGATGGTATTGTTTACCGACTTCCATCGACCACCTGATCAGCTTACGCTTTAAAACATTTTTCTGCATGGTTTGCTCCAGCATGTAATCGTGCATTTTCTCCAGTACCCGTGGCACACTGGTGCAGAAGTAAGGCTTTACTGTTTTTAAATCATGCGTAAACGACTCTTTATTCTGACTGAAGTATACCGAAACACCAAACGCCAGGTATGCATAGCAGGCAACGCGTTCGAAGATATGACTGAATGGAAGAAAGCTGATGACACGATGCTTTGCTTCAAGGGGTAATATTGTTAAGATTGACTTAATACCAGACGCCACATTATGATGGGTAAGCATAACACCTTTAGGAATACCCGAACTTCCTGATGTATACATAATGGTCATTACATCTTCGTCCGTTACCTGGTTACGGATTTCCTTCAATTGCTTGAGGTCATCGGCTGATGCCTTCTTAAATTCAATTGGTTTAAAATATCCTTTTTCGACAGGATCGAGATGATGAAGCGTAACAGATTGTTCCAGGCTGGATAACGCCAATGAAAATTTATAATAAAGCCCAGCATCAGCCGTAAGGCAAATTCGCGCCTCCGTTTCTCTGATTATTGTGATGATCTCCTCTTCCTGTGCGGTAGGATGAATGGGCACCACTACCAGGCCGGCCTGCTGGCACGCAAAATCAAGGATCATCCATTCCGGACTTCCACTTTCTGGAACAAAAATGATCTTCTCCCCGCGGCAATACCCACATCGAATGAACCAGCAGGCAATAGCCTCCGACCTGCTGATTATTTCATCAATGCTATACTCTTGCCATTTTCCACCACGGAATGTATTTACTGCAGTTGTGTTCGGATATTTTTCTTGTTGATACTGAAGAATATCAAAAATGCGTGTGAAGTTGGATGAGGATGTTTTACGTATTTCCATACATCAATCAGCGTTACCGGATTTCGAATCGAGAATGGTATACAGTACATCAAAAAATTCCGGATACTCCGGAAGGTTATTATGGCGTGCACCTTCAATGCCATATAATGTAATTTTATCCGGATACAACGCTTTTAGCATTTCACTTTGTTTGTAGGAGATCAAACGGTCTTTTGTGCCATGAATGATGTTCACCGGACAGTGAACACTTTTCAGATACTGATCGGTGCGGATGTCATACCGTAGCAGATACCTTAGCGGAATAAAAAATAGATACCGGTTTACATTGTAATAGAAGCTGAAATACGGAGAGTCGAGGATGAGCATGCGCGGTTTATTCCACGATGCAATACGGGCGGCAACGCCACTGCCCCAGGATCGTCCGTATAAAATTATTCTTTCCTCCGCATATAGTTCGCCCAACCACTTATATAGAAATTGGGTGTCGTTGAATACATTAGTCTGGCTGCGCTTACCCTTACTTTTGCCAAAGCCACGGTAATCCATCATAAAGAAATCGTATCCGTTACTGAGAAAATCTTTGGCGAATTTTCCCCATCCCTTCAGGCTCTTGGAATTCCCCTTCAGGTAAAAGACAACACCCCGTGAATTCGGTACCTTGAAATAGATTGCGTTGATGCGGCCACCATCTTCCATGTCGAAGTCAAGCTCTTCAAATGGAAACGCATACTTATATTGAAAAGCAGTGGCTAGAATTTCAGGACGAAAAAATCCGTAATGTTGAAAAAAATAGAACGCCAGGCAGATGGCAACATAAAGAACCAGAAGTGTAATAAGTGCAGTAGCCATGGATGGACTAAATTACCAATTATCATGTATCCTTAATCCATTCGTGCAAAACAATTATGGTGCAATTGTTTATCTCAGAGCGCTGGCTATAGCACTATGATACTCCGGATAGTGGTTGAGGTTATTATGCCCCCCACCTTCAATGATGACAAACTCGTCTCCTTGCTGAAGAAAAGGTTGGAGCCGTTCTACTGAGGAAAATGGTACAACCCAGTCGCGGGTACCATGGATAATAATCTTTCGACTTCTTACCGTACGCAGATGTTCGGCATTGGAAAACCGGATATTCGGTTTGGTAAAATAAACAACGGGTTGAAAGATCGGGTAAACAACACCCCAAAGCTCATCAAAAGGTGTTTCCAGTATGAGTAAGTTTGGCTGCACCTTCATCGCCAGGTTAGATGCCACCGCTGATCCGAGGGAACGACCATAGATCACAATGGTGTCATAGTCAAAATTATTTTTTACCCATAGGTAAAGCGATCCTGCATCGCGGTAAAAGGCTGCTTCACCTGGCGTACCACCACTCTTTCCGTAACCACGGTACTCCGTCATCAGCACATCGTACCCATGTTTGGTAAGATCGGGTGCATAATTTCCCCAACGTTGTAAATTATCCTTGTTCCCATGGAAATACAGGATCAGTCTTTTCGTTGGCCGTGTTGTTTTAAACATAAGTGCATTCACCTCCACACTATCCTGCATGGGAATGAAATATTCTTCAAACGCCTGATCAAACTGAAAGATGTACTCACGTGCTAACCTATCTGGCCGAAAAACAAACTTCTCATGAAAGAAATAGAATGAAATCGACAATACCAGGTAAAGGGCCGTTATAAGAAGCAGAGTTTTGGAAAACAGTTTTATGTACTTCACAAGAATTTCATTGCTTATGCGCAGGTTCGATCAGGTCCCACAGGTTACCATACAAATCTTCAAACACTGCTACCGTACCATATTGTTCATGAGCAGGACCGCGAACAATCGTAATGCCCTGTGCTTTCAGGTTATCGAAATCGCGCTGAAAATTATCGGTATGCAAAAACAGAAAAACCCTTCCACCGGTTTGGTTTCCCACCCGGCTACTTTGCACAGCGTTGGCAGCCTTTGCCAGTAACAGCGTGCACCCATTCGAACCGGGAGGCGCAATAACCACCCAGCGCTTGGTTTCGCTCATTATTGTATCTTCCACTACCGTAAAGTTCAGTTTTTTGGTATAGAAATGAATTGCTTCGTCATACTCGCGAACAACTAGCGCAACGGACACCAGGTTTTGTTTCATGGGGCAAATATATCCGGAAGAAAACTCAAAAGATTAACCGATTAGGCAAATAGTGGATTTTGGCTTGGTGATATCTTTACACAACTAGAATTTTCCCGAGGCGCTTTGGGTGACCTGCCCAGCACCCACTCACCAATTTTGATGGCATTGTTTTCGTTGCACGACATCCTGAAATAAATAATGGCTGCTGAAATAAAGGTCAACAAGGCAACAAAAAGAATAGCTGCATTCAGGCTGATGAGGTCTGCAATAATACCTGTTAGGATTGCGCCAATGGCATATCCCAAATCACGCCACAACCGGAAGATACCAATGCTTTTAGGTCTGTCTTGTGGATGTGTATTTTCGGCCACTGCCGCAAGAAAAGTTGGATAGACCATAGCCGTACCCCAGCCCAGAATTGCAGCCAGCACGATGTACTGGATAAGGGTATCTGCCCACACCAACACGACCAAGGCAATGGCTTGAAGCAACATGCCCAAGTAAAGCATATCTTTCTTACAAAATGTATCCGCCATTTTTCCGGTAATCAATTGTCCGATGCCCCATACAGCAGGGTATACAGCAACTATAATCCCAATTTGTTCGAGGGAAAAATTTTTCGTGGCCAACAGGATAGGGAATATTCCCCATGTCATGCCATCATTTAAGTTGTTTACCAAACCCGCTTGTGTTACGGAACCCAGATTCTTGTTTTTCCAGGTGGTATCCCAAAAAATATTTTTAAGTCTGGGCAAAGTGCTGATAGCAGCTTCTTTTGCCACATGATGTTTTGTGTCCTTTACCAGTAAAAGTGTAGATAAAAAACCGAGTACCACCATTCCGATACCCAGATAAAACGGATAGGGCCGCAAGCCATACTCACCGGCAACCCAACCAGTGAAGAATGCCACAAGTCCAACAGCCAGGTAACCGGCAAATTCATTTAAGCCCATGGCAAAGCCGCGTTGCTTCTCGCCTACGAGGTCAATCTTCATCATTACCGTACTTGACCACGCCAATCCCTGATGTACACCCAGTAACACGTTGGCTGCAATGATCCAATTCCAGCTGGTTGCCCACATGAACATGAACGGAATAGGGATACCCAATACCCAGCCGGCCAGTAACAAATTCTTCCGTCCCAATTTATTGGCCAATGCACCGGTATAGTAATTCGTTATGGCCTTAACGATTCCGAAAACAATAATGAATGAAAGTATGGTAGTGTGAGCAGCCAGACCAAACTCCTGTTCCGCAATCTGTGGAAGTATGGAACGCTCCAACCCCACCATACCACCCACAAAACCGTTGATGATTACGAGCAAAGTGAATTGCTTCCAATTCTCTTTTAAACCAAATGATACTGTCATTTGTGGGAAATATTACAACAGAATACAAACTATCATGTAAAAGTTCCTTCCAGAAAACTTTTTCAAATCAACCCTGCACCCAGTGCCAGCGCAAGCAAGATGAGCAAAACCGCTACAAAGATCTGGATAAACCTTAGCGTAACCTTTTTTAATACTTTATGTCCAAGGTAAGCGCCCACAATTGCCGATACTGTGGCGCTGGCTACCAATGTCAGGTTTTCGGTTAATCCGGAAGCCGTAAAACGGGATGCGTATATGCTTAATCGGGTGAAATCCACAAACGTGGAAACCACTACAGCGGTTCCGATAAAAGCTTCTTTTGAAAGCCCTGCTTTGATCAGAAATGCGCTCCGAAGTGCACCCTGGTTTCCGGAGAGTCCGCCAAAGAATCCACTGAGTGCACCGCCAATCGGAAGTTTGTTCTTATTGAATTGCAGGGTATTGAAATAGGGAATCAAATCGATGGTGGCGAAAAGGAGCAACAACACCGACACGATAAACTTCATCGGATAAACGGAAATCAGCTGCTCTCCTAGTGAATACGTGAAGAGCGGTTCCCACTCAGTAATATTCAGTAACAACCATGAACCCAGGATAGCTGAAACAACAGCTGGAATACCAAACCGGATCAACACCTGCTTATCCGCTTTATGACCAACCAGCATAAGTTTGAAGATGTTGTTAAAGAAATGCACAACACCGGTTAAGGCAATGGCCATGTCAACCGGAAAGAAAAGCATAAACACGGGTGTAAGGATTGTGCCCAAACCAAAGCCCGAGAAAAAAGTAAGGATCGCAGCAATAAAAGCTACAATGCAAATGATCAATATATCCACTCGTTTAAAATTTCGATGTTTTTACGTGAGGCCCTCTATCAATTTTAAATACATGGACTTTGTAATAGCCCACGATTCATGCTCTTGAAGTATTTTCCACATACAGGAGATTATCTTTGAAAAGTGAGCGCCATACCCAGTTAATCCGTTAACTCCTCAACGTTGGTAGTATCGAACCAGTCAAAAATAAATCTTTCCAACCAAATACCCGGTTAATGTGTCAAAGTTGAAAATCACAGGCATATGAAGGTTGCAGGATTTATAGGTTTATTGGTCATAATTCTAAGTTGTACCACTACAGATGTAATTGTATGCTTTCCTCAGGAATGTTCCACGGTTGCTATCGTGAAAGACCTTACAGGATTGAATGGCTGTGGAATGGTCTTTGAACTGAAAGATGGCAGCCGGTTGGAACCTGAACGCAGGGTGTATGTACGGGCCCCTGAACCTGAAGTGGATCCGTTATACTATTACGAATTAAAAGCCAAT
This sequence comes from uncultured Roseivirgaceae bacterium, assembly GCA_964501015.1. Taxonomy (GTDB): domain Bacteria; phylum Bacteroidota; class Bacteroidia; order Cytophagales; family Cyclobacteriaceae; genus UBA2336. Next base: position 5,771 of record CAZCRJ010000096.1, read on the forward strand.
GAAAAAGTGCAGATCAGTTACCAGTCAACCGGGTCAGCATCAATCTGCATGGTGGGAGATGTAGTATTTATTACCTGTATAAAACCTTTCCCTTCAACTTCGGATAATTGATTACCCGTTACGATCTGCCAGCCATTAGTATTGTGCTAAAAAAAGTATAGCACTGCTGGCCATTACAACTACACCCTGGAGCACATGAGCGATGAAAAAAGGCTAATCTTTTGCCCCTGTTCATAGTAAAACTTTCTGCGAACATAGTGAATTTTCTAACTTACCGCTCAAATCCTTAAATCAGCATCATGTCGGATAAGAAGCGTGTTTGTGTTATCGGGGCCGGGCCGTCCGGAATTACTGCTGCGAAAAATTTACTGGATCAATCCCTGCTGGTTGTTGTTTATGACTATGGATATAATGTTGGCGGCAACTGGGTATTCAGCGACAAACCCTCGCACTCCAGCGTATTTGAAACTACCCACATCATCAGTTCGAAAACACTTTCGCAATACGATGATTTTCCGATGCCTCCGGACTATCCGGATTATCCATCGCACCTGCAATTAGCAGCATACTTCCAGGCTTACGCCCGTCATTTCAAATTGTACGAACACATTGAATTTGAAACCATGGTAGTCCATTGCTCACTGGATTCGCATAGTAAATGGCATGTCACCACGCGTAAAAAGGATCGCGTGAAAACAGAAATATTTGATGCCCTTGCCGTGTGCAACGGACATCACTGGAAACCCCGTTACCCGGATTATCCGGGAACATTTTCCGGCAAGCTTATGCACTCGCACGAGGTGAAACGGTTTTCTGAGTTTGCCAATAAACGGGTATTGGTAATTGGTGGAGGAAATTCAGCATGCGATGTGGCTGTTGAGTCAAGTCGGGTATCCGTCAGCACCGACATCAGTTGGCGCAGGGGATATTGGGTAGTGCCCAAATTTATTGGCGGCAAACCTACCGATACTATCGGTGGCCTAATTCGCTACCTGCCCTCTATTGTGTGGCGTACGATTACCGGGTTGCTTATCAAACTTGTGCAGGGAAAAAATTCGTCCTATGGTTTACCCGATCCTGATGATACCTTTGGCTTTCACCACCCCACATTAAACAGTGAACTGTTTTATTTTATTCGTCATGGAAAAATCAAGCCCCGCACGGATATTGATCACTATGACGGACCAAAAGTTTATTTTAACGATGGCAGCATTGGCGAATACGATGTGATAGTAGCTTGCACGGGCTATTGGATTTCTCACCCGTTCTTTGATAGTGATTTTATCGATTACTCCAAAGGAGACGTGCCCCTGTATTTACGCATGCTCCATCCCAAAGTAGAAAACCTCTATTTTATAGGACTATTTCAACCGTTTGGATGCATCTGGCCAGGTGCCGAACTACAAAGTAAAATCATGGCACGTGAACTAGCCGGGAAGTGGAAACGCCCTGCTACTATGGTAGAACTGGCACAGCGTGAGGTAAACCATCCCGACTTTGACCAGATTAAAACGCCACGCCACACCATTACGGTTGATTATCATGTCTTTCGAAAACGGTTACTAAAGGAATTAAGAAAAGCTCCCCGAAGCGGCTTCAAGAAATAAGCCCTGATGACTCCATTATGATTCGGAGGAGATCACAGGGCCAATTGATAGGATTGTTGTTCTTTTTGGATTAACCCGTTTGCTCTTCAGTCTTGGTAGTATCCGGGGTAATGTTCTCAATTGCCTCGGCAACTTTAGTTTCAACTTCAGCCACCTTTGCCTCAATCTGCTTTTTAGCAACAGCAACTTTAGCTTTTACCTGCCTTTGAGTTGATGCCACCTGAGCTCTAACTTTTCGCTCTACAGCCTTAACATTTTTGTTGGCTTTAGCGGTAACAGCTTTGGCTTTCTTTTGCGCGACCTTTACCTGCTTACCAGCTTTTGCTTTTACAGCTTTAGCCTTTTTAACAACTGTTTTAGCCTGTTTTTTGGCCGTTCTAGCGGCTTTTTGCACAGTTTTCTTAACTGCCCTTTTTGCTGCCTTCACCTGTTTTTTAGCAGACTTTTTCGCTGCCTTTACCGCTTTCTTGGCGGCCTTCTTTTAGGTTTTTTTTGCCATGGTGTTGTCGGATTAATGGGGTTAATGTTGATTAAAGTTAATGAATATTTATCCGTATTTTTTATCCTATTCACCGACTTAATTTTTCAACTATTACTTCGGTAAGAATGCCCTGAAATTTGAATACTGCCTAATCGCTCCTATACTATCCTCGAAGGAGAGGTATCGACTTCCTATTGGGAATACA
>CAZCRJ010000097.1:0-8032 GCA_964501015.1 uncultured Roseivirgaceae bacterium
ATTCATTTCAACAATCCACAAATTGCGCAGTTCATTGGTATTGTTTCCCTTAACTTCATTTTGTTTTCAGGGGGTCTTGACACGAACTGGACGGCAGTTAAACCAATTCTTAGAGAAGGACTGGCATTATCCACCATAGGCGTGTTGCTCACGGCAGTAACTATTGGAACATTTGTTTATTTTATTACCGACTTCACAATTTATGAAAGCATGTTGTTGGGGTCAATTGTTTCCTCAACAGATGCAGCTGCTGTATTTTCAATATTACGCTCAAAAAGTCTTGCGTTAAAATCCAACCTACGTGCAACGTTAGAATTGGAAAGCGGTAGTAACGATCCAATGGCATATGTGCTGACGATTGCCTTTTTGACACTTGTGATTAATCAAGATCTGGGCATTATCTCCATACTCCCCATATTCCTAAAACAAATGATATTGGGAGGAATTGCAGGTTTTGCCTTTGGCAGAGCCAGCAAATTCATTATCAATAAAATCCAGCTTGACTTTGAAGGACTTTATCCTGTGCTGGTTATTGCACTGATGTTCATCACCTTTTCTGCAACTGACTTTGTAGGCGGTAATGGGTTTCTGGCCATTTACATGAGTGCGGTTTATCTGGGCAACCAGGAATTGATCCACAAAAAAACCATAATGAAAATGTTTGATGGGTTGGCCTGGTTGATGCAAATTGTGCTGTTCCTTACCTTGGGGCTACTCGTTTTCCCTTCTGAAATTGTTCCCTACATCGGTATTGGGCTACTCATTTCCGTATTTCTTATTGTTATTGCCCGCCCTATAAGCGTTTTTCTTAGCCTGATGTTTTTTAAAATGAAACTACGGAAACGACTTTATATTTCGTGGGTTGGGCTGCGGGGTGCTGTACCGATTGTATTTGCCACGTATCCCCTTTTAGCAGGTATTGATAAAGCGAATATGATTTTTAACATCGTATTTTTTATTTCGGTTACATCAGTTCTGATTCAAGGAACAACCTTATCCATTGTAGCAAAATGGCTCAATGTTGCCTTACCTGAAAAAGTAAAACCAATTACTGAAATTGATAAACTCATTTTTGACCTTCCCAAATCATCGTTGCAGGAGTTTGAAGTTTTGACTGATTCTCATGCAATTAACAGACGAATTGTTGAATTGAATTTTCCGAAATCAGCGTTCATCGTGATGATTAAACGAAACGGAGAGTATATTCGTCCGGGAGGTTCAACGCTGGTAGCAAAAAACGATGTGTTAATGGTTCTTGCAGACAAACAGGAAGATTTTGTAAAAGTAAATGCTTGTCTGTACCAGTCTCACAGTGCCCTGGATTCGTAACCGAATGAAACCAAATTATCATAGGCAAGACTTCGGAATATTCAGACAACCGGTTACGGTAGTGGCACCCGTGTAGACAATCTATTCATGTAGTAATGCATTAAATGAGAACATAAGAATGGAATCCTATAAAAATATTGCAGCCGAAATAATACTACGGAACAATACTCCGTTGGACGATTTCCTGGGTTTAACCCCAACAGAAATACACAACCTGGCTTATGACCCATTTAAAAAAGATTGCCCTATCCGACTGCGTGACACTATTGACGATCATACCCTTGATCAAATACCCTTTTTTAAAGTATCAGAGGAATACTTACGAATTATACAGCGAGATAAATGCATAAAAGTAACGCCACGTGGAGCATTGCCCAAGAAAGTATTGGTGGAGCTATATGATAAGCGAATATTACTGGACGAATTTATTGAAAGCGGAATAATAAAACTTTGGAAAGAGAGAGATTGCATTTCCATTATGAGTGCGCGGTTAACGGTAGAATTAGTAAAGCTTGTTAAAATGTCAGACGGAAAACTGATGCTGACAAAAAAAGGAACAGAATTATTGAAACCTGAAAATAGGCTGAAGCTATTTAAAGAAATCCTTGAAGGGTATACTGGCAAATATGCCTGGAGTTTCAATGATGGATACCCTGAGCAACCCGTTGGTCAGTTTGCATGGATGTTTTCGATTTTTATGCTTGACAAATTCGGTGATCAGAATAAAACAATTGAATTTTACGCAGAAAAATACCGAATAGCATTTCCTTTTTTTATGTCCTATTTTTCGAATCATTTCACAACACAAGAGGCACAGTTCATTCGCTGCTATGGTATCCGCACCTTTGAACGATTTTTATGCTGGTTTGGATTAGCTACGGTAGTGGTAAAACAACCGTATGAAAACTTAGAATTGGATGAATATAGAAAAACTGCCATACTCAAAAAGATCTTCCATATCGACTCCGATTGACCTGGATGGCACAGCCTAATAAAATCCTTATGATTGTCTATTATTGCAGGTATTGAAACTCTATTAATGGAACCCCTTCAGTTAAAACTTATTGAAACCGCGCTTGTGCTTGTAGGGCTGGTTGTTTTTATTCTGCTCATCAAAAGCGCTATCCATAAAATCGGAAACCGATACCACCTGCAAAAAGTCCGGACACAGTTTACCCTAAAAATCATTAACATCGGTTTATATGTGGCAGCCTCGGTTATCTTGTTATTCATCTGGGGAGTTGACCAGAACGAACTGATCCTGTTCATGACTTCGTTTGTAGCCATACTGGGTATTGCATTGTTTGCGCAATGGTCTATGCTCTCCAATGTTACAGCAGGTATCCTCCTCTTTGTGAGCCACCCCGCCAAGGTGGGTGACACTATTTGCATCCTGGATAAGGATTTTCCGCTTACCGGTAAGATAAAAGACATTGGCGCCTTTTTCGTAATCGTTGAAAATGAAGATAACGAAGTGGTGACAATACCTAATTCACTATTGTTTCAAAAGATGATAAAGGTGATCACCCAAAACTAAGCCAACGTATCAAGCTATAATTCCATTTTTAGTCAGCGCTTGGATTGCCACAAATTATTCCACCAGCCCCATCTTATGTTGAAACAACGCAGCAATGCTTTGGGCGCGATTCTTGGCCTCGGTGGCGTTGTACCCTTCGAAGTGCTCATCAACGGTTGCTATAAATAATTCGAGCCAGCGGGTGAAGTGGTCACGATTGATAGAAAGCGCCAGGTGTTTCCCCATCGCGTTACCGCTGTATGACATATCGCCCATCAACATCGATGACCAGAAATTGTACATCACTGGCAAATGGACGGGCCAATCAACATGCGCAAATACTGGAGACAGTAGTTCATCAATTTTTACTTTCTCATAAAAGCTATTGACCATACGTTCAACATCGCTTCGGGTAAGAATATCGGATCGTTCTTTTTTCACAAGGATAATTTAGCTGTTTTAATGGTGCGCGTTTCATCGTCTGTCCAGGCAAACATTACCGAACCTCCGGATCGCGTCATTTGCGGAAATCCACTGGACCGTGAAGAAGAGGACACGCTTACCTTAACTGGTGCATCGTATGAGCCATCTGCATTAACTTTTGTTACCATAATGGATGATGCCTCCATCCAACTCACCAGGGCAGTGGATTCATCGATCAGCATAAGGTCTACCCTGCCGATAACTTCTTCTCCGCTTAAGCGGATAGGGTTACCGAATGTTTCACCGCCATCGCTGGAAAATATTACCTTCACCTCGGGTAAATTATTTGCCATCGTGAACCAGGCAATGGCCAGTGAATTATTGATTGCTTCACTGCGCGGACCATTCACCGGGCAGCCATTTATCTCCCAGGCATCAGTGTAAACACTTTTCGGCTGTGTCCATTGATTATCCACATACCGTACGATTGAAATATCACGCACTTCCGTATCAGAACGATCGCGGTAAATCACTACCGGTCCATTCCCGGTAATGGCTGCTGTTGTCTGGCAGCAATCGCAGGTTCGGTTGTCCAACTCCCATTCGGTCAACTTTTCACCATCATAGGAAACAACGGCTGCACGTAGCGACATCTCCCCATGATGATCATGCCCCACATGTTCTTCCGGTTGATCACTTACTGTATTTCTTCCATCCAGCCACGAAACAAAAACATGCTCTCCATAAGGTATCAGCGAAACAAATCCGTGTTCTGCCTCCTTTTCATCATCATGTAGAATGAATGGAGTTTTCCAAGTGGTGCCATCGTGCGATGTAGTTAACCTAACATCGTAGGAAAATTTACCCGGTCCGCTCCTGTCCAGGAAATGTGCCATAAACTTTCCCCTTCCATCAGTAACTGCCATCGGGTAATCGGCCCAGTTCACAAACCATTCCGCACCGGAAGCAATGGTTATGGGTTTAGTCCAGGTTGCATCTTTCCATTGCGCCATCTTCATTACACTTAGTGTATCATAATCTTCAATCCACGTCAGGAATACACCTCCATTTTCATCCGAAAAGAGATACGGCTCGCCAGCCAATTGATTCTCCGGTGCTGCGATGGCATCCACCTTCAATACTGTTTTTTTTTGCGAACAGGCAGCAAGGCCTATCAGTGCTATTATAAGCATCCGGTAATGTATATTATTCCTGTTTTTCATTTCGATGGATCATTTGTAATAAAAATGCATTATAAAAATTTTCAGCAGCCATGCTGTGTGGCATCAACACCTGGTCGGCTTTGCATTTGGCGAGCATTTCCACGTCTTTCTCCTGCATGGCGGTTAGGAATATTTTACCCTTGTAATGTTCCTTTCGTAATGATTTTGTGAGTTTGACGGCCGCATGCCCTTCTGGGATGGTATTCAAAATACACATGGAATTCGTATAGGGAATTTGTTCCAGGAAATCAGGATCTTCTGTATCACCATAGATGATGGATTTTCCATTGGCCTGCCAGTCTTTCACCACCTGCGGATCGAAGTCGACACCAAGGTAAGTAATCTCAGGATGTTGATCGAGAAAATTAGCAACCTTGCTTCCAAACCTGCCAAGGCCTAGTATGATTACATCATAGGTTTGCTGTTCATTTAATTTTACACGGGCTTCCCGGTATGGGTCACGTCTTTCAAAAATCTTCAGGGCAGGACTGATAAATTCGTATATCTGGGAGGAATATAAAATCAGATACGTGGAGCTACCGATCGTAATCAATCCCACCAGCGTTATGAGCCCGACAATGTCTTCATTTAGATGACCGATGCTTAACCCAAGTCCTGCAAAAATGAGGGAGAACTCAGATATCTGGGCAACGGTTAACCCGGCCAGAAAGGACGTGCGTTTTTTATAGCCCATCACTCCCATGATGACCAGCACGATAATCGGATTTCCAATAAGCACAAATAGGGAAAAAATAATTGCTTCCGGTATTTGATTGCCGATTACAGAAAGATTCAGCTCAAGGCCAAGGTTAACAAAAAAGAAAAGGAGCAGAAAATCGCGCAAGCTGACCAGCCTGCCGCTGATGACTTCTTTAAAGGGTGAGGACGCCAGCGCTACACCTGCCAGGAAGGAACCTACTTCAGCGCTGAAACCGATTATTTCACAAAAGGATGCCAACACCATTGCCCACGCAATGGAAAATAAAACAAGTAGTTCCTGAGACTTCGCCAAAAAGTAGGTGAGTTTCGGGATTATATAATACATCATGGCAACCGTAAGCGCCACCAACAACATGGTGAGACCAATTGTACGGAGCACATCTGCCCATTGTGTTTCGCCACCGGTTTGCCCGATGGTGGATAAGGCAATCATCACCAGGATTACCACTATATCCTGAACGATCAGAAAACCAATGGCAATTTGCCCGTGAAGGGAATCGATTTCCTTTTTATCGGAAAGTAATTTTACAATGATAATGGTACTGGAAAAGGTGAGCGCAACAGCAATGTAAAAACTATGAAGGGAGGAAAACCCAAGGCCCAGGCCGATAACATACCCAACCACCGAAGTAAAAAATACTTGTCCCAGCCCGGTGATCAAGGCTACCTTACCGGTTGATTTAATTAATCGCAGATCAAGCTTAAGGCCCACAATAAATAACAACACCGCAATACCTACCCTGGCCAGTAAGTGAATTTGCTCCTTGGACTGTGCCACATCCAATACAGAAGGCCCCACTACGATGCCCAGCACAATAAACATAACGATAAGCGGCTGCTTTAACACTTGTCCGATCGCGCCAATAAAAGCCGCCAACAGTAATATGATGGAGAATTCGTAAAATGGATTTTCAGCAAAAGTGGATAACCAATTCATGATGTCTGATGGAGTGGCGTTAACCTTTGCTTAAGTATAATCAATTAAGGCTACCCCTGCAATGCGATAAACGATGTCGATAACACTTTAAACATGATCAGGATCATGAGCCCTTTTCATCACAGGTCCTTGCGTGCAAAAAACCGGTTCGCCAACCACACCGGTAACACGATCCAGATGGTGAGCACCGCTGTTGAAAAGATTGCACCGAAATTGCTGCCAAAGAAATTTTTATAAAAAGCTCCCGTATACCCCATAAGTGCAGATATGTCCAGTTGAAGCAGCATTAGTATGCGCGCCAGGTCGATGGGATTTAACGAAACCAACGCGAGTGTAACTTTCTCCATTGGGTAATCCATAAACGAATAGATAATCCACATCAACAAACCATCATAGATCAGGGAAAAATAAAACCAAAACAGTAACGCCACGCCAATGGCCTTTGCCTTATCGCGGGTGAGTACAGAGGAAAGAAAAGCCAGCGATACAAAAACCAGGGTAAGCATGAGCCCCGAATAGATCAGCGTTAGGCCGCTCAGTCCGGTGCCAAAGAGGATCACCGGCACACCCACACCAATAGCAAAGGCAACACATAAAGAAATCGATACCGCAAAATATTCTCCTAAAAATACTACCCTTCGGTTTACCGGTTGTGCGAGCATGAGTTCAATAAATTCGTAGGAATTATAAAAATGGATGGTGCTGAACACTACACTCACCAGGGGCACCACCATCAGCACAATATTCATAAGGCTTAGTATCACCTTACCAGTGTCGCTATCCAGTTGAAACATCGCCAGCGTGCTGATCAGCAGAAAGATGGTGTACATGAGAATAAACCGTGTGCGTAGGATATCGTAAAAAACGTATTTGATTACCCGTGTCATGATGCTTTCAGATTTAAGTGTTAAGATTGTGCACGCTGTCTTTTCGTTCCATACTCCGGATCATCTGGGCGATGGCCTTGCCCAGGCGTTGCTCTCCGGTGATGTCTTTCAATTCCATTACCGTATCCTGATACCGTATAGTGCCATCCTGCATATATACTACTTCAGTGGCCAGATCATCAAGGTCGCTCATTATATGGGAAGAGATGATCAGTAGCTTACCGGCTTCCTTCTCCTGCAATATCTTTTCTTTCAGAATCTCGACAGAAACCGGATCAAGTCCAGCCGTGGGCTCATCCAGGAACAACACCGGAGGATTAAACAGGAATGCCAAAGCTGCACTTACCTTTTGCCGTGTTCCACCCGATAATGTATGCATGCGTTTATCCAGCATAGTATGTAACTGAAAGGCTTCAATCAGTTCTTCATCCAGTACCGGATTATTCGTTCGAATGTTTTTGATCATGTCCAACAACTGCCCGATGCGCATGTTATCCGGATACCTCCCGATTTGAGGCATGTACCCGATCTTTTCGCGGTACTGCCAGTGCCAGGCAATCGTTTCTCCGTCTACTTGAATGATCCCGGAAGTAGGAATTACCAAACCCAGTACACTTTTTATCATGGTGGTCTTACCGGAGCCGTTCGGACCAATAAGGGCATACGATTTTCCGGCAGTGAACTCAACACTCACTCCGTCAAGGGCGTGCAGTTTGCCGAAATTCTTTCTAAGGTTTTGTATGGAGATCATAGGGTTTCATCATTGGATAATCATCTTTCAAATTTTCGGGTGTCACTACGGGCAACACACGTTCTGCGCGATCCAGTAAAAAGACCAAAAAACTCCGCCACAGCAACACGGCTGTAGGAATACGTTCCACGATCATGGCATACATGTTTACCGGGCGGAAGGCAATATCACCAATGCCATCGCGATTAAGATCATAGCCCTGGTACTTGTCCCAGTAATTCTTTGTCAAGGTATTGAGCACCACAG
>CAZCRJ010000098.1:0-8020 GCA_964501015.1 uncultured Roseivirgaceae bacterium
ATTCTCGCGGTCTTCGTCATCCACCACAATGATGACTTTGCCATTCTTTATATCGTTGATTGCCTCGTCTATTGAATCAAGTCTTACTGGTTCTTCCATGATTATACTACTGATATTACATTGTATGCTAACATTACTAAGTACTGGTATGTTCCCTATTTCGATACGACAATGCCCAAAATAGCGGCCAATTCTTTTTCCGCGCTCTTCAGCTGGGAATGAATAGCCATGTGTTTATCCTGCCCTGCATCATCTTTACACTGCTTCATCTCTCGTAAATTATCGTCAATGAGTTTATGAATAATACGAAATTTAAGGCGTAATACATTGGATTCTGCCACTGACTGGATTACATCCTTTTCGTGTGAAAAGTAAATATGAAATTTCTCGCTCCAGGACGGACTGGTTTCATACCGTGAGGTCATAAGATCAGCAACAACACGCTTGACTTCATCCGATCCATTTTCCAGAAAATAAAAGTTATCAATACGCTGGTTTCCGTCCGCAGCTCCGCGTCTGAACGTATCAAAAATTTCCTTATACACCGGGTTGGTAAACTCTACATCGTCCAGTTGGTTGAATAAAAATTCAGCCAGGTTTTGCTCACTATCTACTCCGTTTTCTGCATAGTTGAGCAGCAGACGAATGGTTTCCCGTTCCTGCATGTGTACAATGGCTGTTGAATCTGTTTTTGATCCTTGCTGAACATCCGCATAGATATCTGGTACAGGTTCAAGATTTCCCTCTCTGTACTTTTCCTGTTCTCGTTTTTTTCTTTCCTGAATCAGTATTTTGTTCAGTTCGGTTAACAATACCGACTCCTGAATCTGCAACAGGTCACTGGTTTCTTTGATGTACACCGAACGCTTAATCGGATCGGGAATAAGGGCAATGCTGGTGACCATTTCGCGGATGGCCTCTGCTTTCTTGATAGGGTTCGCAGAAGTACCTTCTGCAAGAAGATCCGTTTTAAAAGATATAAAATCCTTGGTGTGCGATTTCAAAAAATCCTGGAATGCAGTGCTTCCCATCTTCCTGGAAAAACTGTCAGGATCTTCACCATCTGGCAATAATACTACCCGAACATTAAGACCACCTTTTAATACCAGGTCGATCCCGCGCAAGGCTGCCTTGATGCCAGCCGAATCGCCATCGAAGAGTACGGTAATATTCTCGGTGAACCTCCGCATCAGGCGGATCTGCTCCTCGGTTAAAGCAGTGCCCGATGAGGCCACCACGTTATCAATACCGGCAAGATGTAGGGAGATTACATCGGTATAGCCCTCTACGAGGTAACAAAAATCGTGTTTCCGGATTTCATTTTTTGCCTGAAATAATCCGTAGAGCACATGGCTTTTATGGTATATTTCTGTTTCCGGGGAGTTGATGTATTTGGGCTGATCTTTCTCTTTGGTGAGGATACGGGCGCCAAAGGCAACTACTTTTCCGGAAAGGTTATGCACCGGAAAAATCACCCTTCCGCGAAAGCGATCATACGTTGTGTTTTCGTCCTTGCGAATAATTAACCCCGCCTTCTCCAGAATCGCTTTACTATAACCCAGCTTCAGAGCAGATTCTTCCAGGTTTCGCCATTCGTTGAGCGCATAGCCCAGTTCAAATTTTTCGAGTGTGCGGTCGTTGAACCCACGTTCGCGAAAGTAACTGAGCCCGATGCTCTTTCCTTCGTCATGATTATGCAGCAGGTTTTTAAAATGATCCTTGGCAAAGTTCATCGCGATGTAGAGGCTGTCGCGTTCACTCTGGGAAGCCACTTCTTCCGATGATCGAACATCTTCCTTTATTTCAACACCATATTTCCTGGCAAGGAACCGGATCGACTCAACATAGCTCATCCCTTCGTGTTCCATAACAAAGGTTATTCCATCACCCCCTTTGCCACTGCTGAAGTCTTTAAAAATCCCTTTGGAGGGAACCACATAGAAGGAGGCTGTTTTTTCATTCGTAAACGGACTCAGCGCTTTGTAATTCTGCCCGGATCGCTTTAAGGACACAAAGTCGCTCACCACATCCACTATGTCGATGCGGCTTTTAACTTCGTCTATGGTGTCCTTTGAGATCATGGGCTTTTGTTATCGCAGCACGGCATTGCTGCGGATCGGTTGATGTAAAATTAAGCAGTTCCAAAGATACGTTTCATTCCCGAAGTTGACTGTAAACCATCGGCATTTAAGTTTTGTTTTAGAGGCTGGCAGGCCTACATTTGGCCGAAATTATGCGTATGATGTACACTGAAAATGATATTTTAAAGGCCCTTTCAACAGTAGATGATCCCGACCTGAAACGCGACCTGGTAACCCTGGGTATGATTAAAGATGTTTCGGTTACCGAGAAGGCCATAGGGTTTACGGTTGAGTTGACTACTCCCGCGTGTCCGCTGAAGGAAAAAATCAAGCAGGATTGCCTTGAGGCGGTTAAAAAAGTAGTGGGTAACGACTTTCCCATCACCATAACCATCACCTCTTCCGTAACCACTTCACGCAGCAATGCGCCCCTGCTTCCAGAAGTCAAAAATATTATTGCCATTGCCTCCGGTAAAGGAGGCGTAGGAAAATCTACTGTTACCAGTAACCTGGCAGTTGCCCTTGCCCAAACAGGTGCAAAGGTGGGGTTAATCGATGCCGATATTTTTGGTCCATCTGTTCCCACCATGTTTAACTGTGAGCATGAACAGCCTGCAGTAAAAGAAGTGAATGGCAAAACAATGATCCTGCCTGTAGAGCAGTATGGCGTAAAATTAATGTCGATCGGATTTCTTGCTCCACCAGACAGTGCAGTAGTCTGGCGTGGCCCAATGGCCAGCGCAGCCCTGAAACAGTTTTTCAGTGATACCATATGGGGCGAACTGGATTACCTGCTGATCGATTTACCACCCGGCACCAGCGATATTCACCTAACCCTGGTTCAAACCGTACCGGTTACCGGAGCAGTGATTGTTACCACGCCCCAAAAGGTTGCTCTGGCAGATGCCAATAAAGGACTTGCCATGTTTAAGCAACCTCAAATCAATGTGCCGGTGTTGGGTATAATTGAAAATATGGCATGGTTTACTCCTGCTGAATTACCAGAAAACAAATACTATATATTTGGTCAGAATGGCGGACAGCGACTGGCTGAAAAATATAATGTTCCATTGTTGGGGCAAATTCCTTTAGTACAGGCCATCCGCGAAAGCGGTGATTCAGGATTACCCGCTGTGTTAAAGGATGGGCCTTCTGCGGATGCGTTCAGGACATTAGCGGAAGCACTGGCACGGCAGATTGCAATTCGGAATGCCTTGCCGCCTACTGTTCCAGTTGCCATGCAGCAGTAACCAATTATTGTAAAAACAAGGGGGGAGAATTGCATGCCGTTATTCCTCCTGAAATGATACCTTTGTTCCCTAACCAGTCGAGGAAAGCACAGCATGAATACCCTTATGGATCTTACGGAACGCATTGAAAAATCACTCGATTCCATACGGCCCTACCTGGAAGCCGATGGGGGAAATGTGCGCATACAAACCGTAACGGAAGATCATATTGTAAAACTTGAATTTTTAGGCGCATGTGGCACCTGTCCCATGTCAACCATGACGTTTAAAGCCGGAGTTGAAGAAGCCATTAAAAAAGCGGTTCCGGAAATCCGCGGAATTGAAGTAGTGAACCTCACGCAATAAAAGAAGACCGAAACTTGTTACCTAATCACTAAGGCATGCATTACCCACATTTCGTCTTCGTATTTGTATCTTTGGCGGATAGTGTCCTAAGCGTTTGCATCAACTGATTCAATTTTGCAGGTAAAAATTTCCAGCAGGTATAGTTTCTGGTTATCCGTTCTCCTGATGAATGTGATGTTTCTTCCTGTATCGGCACAAGAACGTTGTGCAACCGTTCAATACATGGAACAGCTTCGTAAAGAAGGTAAAATAAAACATTCGGATGACCAATTTGAGCAATGGCTGGACGTGCGAAAGCAAAAAAGAAGAACTGAACATCAGGCCTTCCGCACGCAAGGTACATCGTATGAAATTCCGGTAGTCATACACGTGATTCATAATGGAGAAGATATCGGAACGGGTACTAATATTTCGGATGAACAGATATTCTCACAGATCGATGTACTTAACCAGGATTTCAACAGGCTTAATGCCGATGCGGTAAACACACCTCCGGAATTTGCTGCGGTGGCAGGAAGCATGACGATTGAATTTGTACTGGCCAGGCGCGACCCGGATGGCTTACCAACAACAGGGATCAACAGGGTGCAGGGAACCAAGACGTCATGGACCCTTAATGACAATGAAACATTTAAAGCCCTGAGTTATTGGCCTTCCGATGATTACCTGAATATTTGGGTGCTGAGTTTCTCCAATAATTTCGTAGGGTATGCGCAATTTCCGGTGTCTGAACTTGAAGGCCTCGAACCTTACCAAAACGGCCTGGCGTCAACGGATGGTGTAGTTGTTGATTATACTGCTTTCGGCAGCATTGATGGCGGAATGTTTCCCCTCGATCCCAGCTATAATAAGGGCCGCACAGCAACGCATGAAATTGGACATTTTTTTGGGCTGCGCCACATCTGGGGTGATGAAACGTGCGGCACAGACCATGTTGATGATACACCTTTGCAACGGACAAGTACAACCAACTGTCCGTCACATCCGCAAACCACCACCTGCGGTACACCAATAGTTAAGATGTTCCAGAATTACATGGACTATACCGATGATGCCTGTATGAACCTCTATACAGTCGGGCAAGTTAGCCGGATGGAACTTATTCTTGACGACCCTACTGTTCCCAGGCGAAACAGTTTACTGAATTCACCAGGCTTATTGGATCCGAATTGCGATCGTATTGATGTTGCCCTCCAGCGTATTGAAAGTCCTGCACCCATTTCCTGCAACGAAAACGCTTCCATTCGCCTGAATGTTCTGAACAGAAGTTGTTTCGCCCTAACGTCCATCACGGTGGCGTACATCATCAACCAGAATGCTACACAATCCATCACCATACCCTTACCGGAACCACTGCCGATTAATAAGTCTACTATACTAACCTTACCCCCTACCACGTTTCAGCTTTATGAAAATACAATTATTGTTACACTAACACATGCCAACGAACTTCCTGATGAGGATGACTTAAACAGTTCTGAAACATGGAAAATTGTAATTGACAAGTCTGCCGAACGCATACCCTTACGGGAAAACTTTAACACCTTTACCTGGCCTGTAATTAGTCCGCAGGATGGAATTACCTGGACACAAACAATTTCAACGTTTGGACCATCTGCCAGTGTGCAAGCTTTCGACCAGGGCATCAGCGGTACGGAGGCATGGCTGGCAACCCCCGTGTTGGATTTTGGTTCAGCCTTTAAGGCAAGTGTGTTTTTTGATTATTCCTATGGCTACAATGGAACAGAATCGGATCGCTTAAAAATTGTGGCTTCTACCGACTGCGGAAATACCTATCCCATTACCTTGTTTGATCGCCTGGGGCCGGCTTTGGCCACTGCTAATGCAACCATCCCATGGCAACCTTCACAAGCATCCGATTGGAAGCAACGAACGTTCATCAACCTCAATGCACTGGCCGGACAGCAAAATGTTCGCCTTGCATTTGTCTTTACCAATGCCACCGGAAACCATATTTACCTGGATAACATCGAATTTTTCCTGTCTGATAACCCAAACCCGGTTGATGTCAGTCCCGATTTTTATTCCGTTTACTGGAACACCAATACAGAAGCCACTGTAACGTTCAACTTGCCGGAACGTATGCCGGTACGCATTCAGGTAGTGGATATTCTTGGCCGGTCATTTATTGACACTACGGCACCGGATATTCTGAATCAAACGTTTCCTATCAACCTGGGAGGAGCAAGTTCAGGGATTTATTTCTTGCGTGTGCAGAGCACTGGTTTGAATTCGGTTAAAAAATTCTACTTAACCAATTGAAAAGCCGATAAAACAAACCTTACGCTGGTTTAGTAACACGTGGGCAGTTAACAAGAATGCTTATCTTTAACGGTTTAAAAGAGCCCGAATGTCGTCAAGAAAAAAAGTTGCCATACTTTACGGGGGCCGCTCCGTTGAACACGGAGTGTCCGTTAATTCTGCCCGTAACATATTTGAATTCATTGATAAGGAACACTTTGAACCTCTCCCGATTGGCATCACGGAAAGTGGCCAGTGGTTTCTGACACAAGGTGTAACCAAAGATATCAGTCAGGGCAAAGCACTAGGCTTGCTGCTTGATCCGAAAAGTGCTGGCATTATTTTACTCGCCAGTGGCGACCGCATTAAAATAGACATCGTGTTTCCCGTGTTGCACGGAACGGATGGCGAGGACGGAAGTATTCAGGGCTTGATTAAAGCAATTGATCTGCCCATGATCGGAACCGGTGTGTTAGGTTCTTCTATATCGATGAATAAAGTTGTTGCTAAGCGGTTATTGAAAGAATCCGGTGTTCCGGTTACCCGGTTTCTTGCTTTCTTCTATGCTGACCGCTCCAAAATTAAATTTGAATCTATCGTAACTAAACTCGGTTTACCGTTCATGGTGAAGTCGGCAAGCCTGGGTTCTTCTGTAGGCGTTACCAAAGTGAGTAAACGAACGGAGTTTAAGAAAGCGCTGGAAGAGGCCTTCCGATATGATCATGAAGTGATTATGGAAGAATTTATTGAAGGGCGTGAAATTGAATGTGCGATTCTCGGCAACACTCCGGCACAGGCCTCCTACCCAGGTGAAATTGTGATCAGCAAAAATTACGAATTCTATACCTTCGATGCCAAGTATGTCGATCCGGAAGCTGTAACCATTCAGGTACCTGCTCAATTGGAGAGCGCATCAATCCGTGCCATACGAAGAGCTTCGCTGAAAGCTTACCAGGCCCTACGTTGTGAAGACTTTGCACGCGTTGATCTCTTCCTCACGAAACGCGGAAAAATATATGTGAATGAAATCAATACAATTCCGGGTTTTACCAACTCCAGTATGTTTCCTATGATGTGGAAGGAAAGAGGTATTTCGTTTACGGAACTGATCAGCAAACTTATTGACCTTGCCCTGGCCCGTCACCAAAACAATAAACGTATTGAGCGAGGCTTTACTTCAACCTTAAAATTTTAATCTACAGTCGAATACAGATGAAGGTTACCATTAAGAAATTACGAAATAGTTTAGGAGGGGTGTTGCTTAGCCTATTTCTCACGGTTTTCATCGGGTTCTTTCTCCTGATTTTCTATTTTTATTTTTACCTGCCCGGAGCCACCAATCATGGTGAAACCATTACGGTGCCAAGTGTAGAAGGCTTACATTTCGATGAGCTTGAAAATTTTCTGGGCAAACGGAACCTGCGCTATGCTGTCAATGATTCCACCTACAATGAGGCCTATCCACCCCTCACGGTCCTGCGCCAATTCCCTCATGCGGGTGCAAAAATCAAAGAAAACCGTGTCATCTACCTGTCTTTAAACCGTATCACTCCTCCTTCTGTTCCCATGCCCAATCTTGTTGATGGGTCACTGATTAACGCTGAGGCCGTTATGCGGGGAAATGAACTAAAGCGCGGACGCATTGAGCTGGTGCGCGGACCTTTTCTTAACCTGGTAAAAGAAATGCGCTTCAACGGTGATAAAATTGAACCGGGAACGCGTATTCCAAAGGGTTCCGTGATCGATTTGGTGGTGGAAGATGGCGGAAGCAATGTTGTGCCTGCACCGGATGTAATGGGCTATACACTAGAAGATGCTAAAATTCCCATTTTTGGTTCAAACCTGAACCTTGGCCAAGTTACATTTTTAGGCGACACCACCGGACGAGAAGCTAAAATCGTTTTAAAGCAAAAGCCTGCCCCGCACGAAAATATTAAGGTGGGTGATGTCGTTGAATTATGGATAGGCAAAAAGGGTACTCCTGTTCCGGAAGAGGAAGAAGAGGACATAGAGGAAATTGATGATAATACGACTGAACCAGATGACCGCTGATACGTGTATTTAAACCGGGGATTATACATA
>CAZCRJ010000099.1:0-5249 GCA_964501015.1 uncultured Roseivirgaceae bacterium
GTCCACACGTTTACATAGACTAACTGGTCACCGGTTTCATATCCATTGATGTCTTTTATCCCTTTTCCGCGTAAGCGAAGAATTTTACCGCTTTGCGTTCCGGGTTCAATTTTGATTTTTACTTTTCCCGAGATGGATGGTACCTCTACAGAGGTTCCAAGCGCGGCATCAATAATGCTGATATACAAATCGTAGATTAAATTGTTACCATCCCGTTTCAGCTGCTTGTCTTCATGTTCTTCGATCAGAATCAGCAAATCACCGGCAATTCCGCCACCCGGGGCCTCATTACCTTTACCGGCCATTGAAAGCTGCATACCATCGGCAACGCCAGCAGGAATTTTAATAGAAATAATTTCTTCCTTTGATTGTAACCCTGAGCTGTCCACTCCGGGAGGGCGTTTGTCTAAAATCTGACCGGCACCATTACAGTGATGACATGTAGTAGTGGAGACCATTTGTCCAAGCATTGTATTTACCACTTTACGCATCTGGCCTGTGCCCTGGCATGTAGCACAATTTTTAAACGTTACGCCATCGGCCTGAACAAGGCGGTTTACCTTGATTTTCTTTTCTGTGCCAGTTGCTATTTCTTCCAGTGTCAGCTTTAACTTAATCCGCAAATTGGATCCTTTGCGTTGCCTTCTGCGGGCGCCACCTCCTCCACCAAAAAAACTATCGAACGGACTTCCACCACCGCCACCAAAAATATCTCCAAACTGGCTGAAGATATCTTCCATGTCCATATGGTGCCCACCACCAAAACCGCCATTGCCTTTTGCATGACCGAACCGGTCATATTGTGCACGCTTTTCTGTGTTGCTTAATACTTCGTATGCTTCCGCAGCCTCTTTGAATTTCTCCTCGGCTTCTTTATTATCAGGGTTTTTATCCGGGTGGAATTGAATGGCCACTTTACGATAGGCTTTTTTTATTTCATCAGCCGATGCGCCTTTAGCAACGCCCAATATTTCGTAGTAATCTCGTTTTGCCATGTTCGCCTGTTACTGACCGACCACTACTTTTGCGTAGCGAATCACTTTTTCGTTTATTAAAAATCCTTTTTCTACAACATCCATTACTTTGCCTTTCAACTTTTCTTCTGGTGCCGGTACTTGTGTAATCGCTTCATGAACATCAGCATTAAAATCAGCGCCAGCCTGTAACTCCATTGTTTTAACTCCGGCTTGTTCAAGCGTTTTTCTAAACTTGTTGTAGATCAGCAGGAATCCTTCCAGTTCTTTACTCTCGGTTCCGTGGAAGGCTTTTTCCGCGCGTTCAAAATCATCTAAAACAGGAAGCAACGATTTAATAAGTTCTTCATTCGCAGTTTGGATCATATCTATTTTTTCACGCGCAGTTCTGCGTCTGAAATTCTCGAATTCGGAGTATAACCGGAGATATTTATCTTTTGATTCTGTCAATTCGTCTTGAAGTTTTTTCAATTCTACCTGAAATTTCGGTTCATCCGATCCATTTATGGTCTCAAAGGTTTCAGGACTATCTTCCGGTAAAGTCTCGCTGGTTGTGGCAGCGGTTGATTCATTTTGTTGATCCTGCTCCGTTTGCTGATTTTTTTCCATAGTGTATTGTAAATAATGCTTGATTTCAGCCCAGATTGTCAATAATTCTGCCAATTCCGTTTTTGTGTCAGATTGGCACATGAAAGGATTAAAGTGCAGATAGGGAAAGTCCCTGCTGTGCTACAGTTTTTAATGAAGATTTCTCCAGATCAGGTCTTTAAGTTCTGTAATTCCTTTATTGGTAATTGAAGAAATAAACACAGATGGAAGATCTTCTGGCAATTCCTTTCGGATGCCTTCCGTCAACTCCTCATCCAGCAAGTCACATTTGGATATGGCTAAGATTCTTCTTTTGTCGAGTAATTCGGGATTATATTTCCTGAGTTCGTTAATTAATATTTCATATTCTTTTGCAATGTCTTGCGCATCCGCAGGAACCATAAACAAGAGAAGTGAGTTTCGTTCAATGTGCCGCAGAAAGCGAATACCCAAGCCACGGCCTTCAGCAGCGCCTTCAATAATTCCCGGTATGTCCGCCATTACAAATGATTTTTCATCACGGTAGGAAACGACACCAAGGTTGGGCGTTAAGGTAGTAAAGGGGTAATCGGCAATCTTTGGCTTTGCAGCAGAAACAACTGAGAGCAACGTTGACTTACCGGCATTAGGAAATCCAACTAAACCAACATCGGCAAGAATTTTTAGCTCCAGTACGATCCATTCTTCTCTGCCGGGTTCTCCTGGTTGTGCATAATTGGGTGCTTGTTTGGTTGATGTGGCGAAAAACAGATTTCCTTTTCCGCCCCGACCCCCGGGGGTTAAGATTACCTCCTGGCCATCCTCTGTTATTTCAACAATAACGTCTTCCGTTTCGGCATGTTTGGCAACAGTGCCCAGAGGCACTTCAATGATCTCATCTTTTCCTTCTGCGCCCGTACAATTTTGTGATTCCCCAGATTTGCCATTTTGGGCAATTACATGTTTCCTGAATTTCAGGTGCAGCAATGTCCACAATTGTTTATTGCCCCGAAGTATAATATGACCTCCACGTCCTCCATCGCCACCATCGGGCCCACCCTTGGGTACAAATTTTTCGCGATGGAAATGAATAAAGCCTGCGCCTCCTGATCCGGATCGCGAACAAAACTTTACATGGTCAATAAAATTTGGAGATGCCACGAATCCGGTTGTCTTATTTTAGTAAATGATTGTCGATTTCGCGACAGAGGTTGACGAAGATCTCATCGATATCACCGACTCCAATTACTGCTGAATATTTTCCCTGCCTCTGATAGTATTCAGCTACCGGAACGGTTTCGGCTTTATACACAGCAATACGGTTTTCAATTACCTCAGGCTTGGCATCATCTGGCCGATTTTCTTTATTCGCCCTGTCAGCCAACCGATTTTTCAATTCATCTTCAGCAACCATTAACTCCACCAATGTGGTTATGGATGTATTTTTCTTTACCAATAACGCATCAAGTGCTTCTGCCTGTTTCACGGTGCGTGGAAAGCCATCGAAGATAATTCCACCTATTTCACCACTGCTTTTTATTTTGTCATCCACCATATCAATCACCACCTGATCGGGTACCAGGTTTCCCTTGCTCATATACTCCTGGGCCAGTTTACCAAGCGGGGTTCCTTCCTTAAGGTGTTTCCTAAATAAATCACCTGTAGAAATATGAATAAGTTGATACTTGTCGATAAGCTTGGCACTTTGTGTGCCCTTGCCTGCCCCCGGAGGGCCAAAGAGAACAATATTGATCATGATGTTAAAAATTTAAAGGATCGCAAGATAGTGATCTAATGTGATTTAGCCGTTGTAAACAAACAGCAATGTTGGTATTTGTGCCCTTACTTTTCGTAGGGCATGTAAAATTAAGGCACGGATTGTTTGTAGATATCTTTCAGATTACGTCCGAAACCTTCATAATCAAGTCCATAGCCCAACACAAATTCGTGATCAATATCAAAGCCGATGTACCTGGGCTGAACTGCATGTTCGCGTGCAGGCGCTTTTCGTATCAGGGTAACAATTTCAACTGAGCGTGTGCCTAAACTGCGTAGTTCTTCTACTACTTTACTTAATGTAAGTCCTGTATCCATTATGTCTTCCACAATAAGGATATCCTGGTTGAATATACTCTCGCTAAGGCCGATTAATGTTTTCAACTGACCGGTGCTGGCAGTACCCTGGTAGGAGGAATGCTTAACAAAAGATACACGACATTCCAATGTTATTTCACGCAATAAATCACTGGCGAAAATAAAAGAGCCGTTGAGTATAGGCAGGAACAATGGAATACGACCTTCATAATCAGCATTGATTTGGCTGGCTAATGCATGGATGCGTTCCTGAATGGCTGATTCCTGTATAAAGGTTTCGAATGTAAGGTCCCTGATCGTCATAACGGCTAAAGGGTGCAAAGATAGAAAAGGGATTTAAAGAACGTATTTCCTGTTAGTAGGTGTCATCCAGGGCAAATGTATTTTTTCTGTACATCCATTGTCCTTTCGTAAAATCCGGGAACTCAACGGTTTCACCACCTAACCGGATGGCTGTTTCAGAAAGTGGCGTGATGGCGCTCCAGGTTACGGCATCATATACATCCATTGGCGGTTGCGTTTTATTTTTTACCGATTCGATAAACTCATTGAATACGAACCAATCCATGCTCCCATGTCCGGCACCCGATGCATCTGATGCATATTTTTTCCAGAGCGGATGGTCATATTTTTCAAGCCAGGGTTGTGCTTCTTCCCAGCGATGTGCCTGTTTGCTTTGCGCTTCTATGTAGATGGATTTGTTAATATCCATCCATATGCCTTTGGTACCTTGAACGCGAAATCCTAGTGAGTATGGTCGGGGTAGATTGGTATCGTGTTGTAGCAGGATAGTCTCTTCATTAGCGCATTTGATCATGGTGGTAACCACATCGCCAAGCTTGAAATTAATTTTTGCATTCGGATGATGCTCTCCTCCTTTTTCCACAACATAGTCGTGCAGACCGCGTGCTTTGGAGGAATAGGAAACCAATTCCGTAAAACGGTTGCCCCGGTTAATGTTAATCATCATGGCAATGGGGCCGATGCCATGGGTTGGATATAAATCACCATTGCGGTGTATGGAATGTGCGGTACGCCATTGCGCTTCAGAAAAACCTTTATCGCCAAACTCAACGCCACCGCCATACGGAGTATTACCATCGTTGAATTTAACTTCACGCAGATCATGTTGATAGCCTCCCTGCAAATGGACCAGTTCACCAAATATATTTTGCCGAACCATATTCATGACGGCCATTACATCGCGCCTGTAGCAAACATTCTCCAGCATCATCAATGGCATACCGGTTCGTTCAGAGGTGTGCACCAATTGCCAGCATTCTTCAATGGTTGTTCCGGTAATTACTTCGCACGCTACTACTTTTTTTGCATTCATTGCATCGAGGCACTGAATGGTATGCCACTCCCATGGCGTTGAAATAACAACAGCATCAGTGGTTTTATTCTCTAGCAATTTTCGGTAACCATAAGGTCCATCGAGTATCACCTGAGGTTTTGGTTTACCTGCTTTTTGCACCATGTTCAGGCTGGTGTCCATCATGCGCTGCTGTATGTCACACAGCGCAACTACTTCCACATCACTTCTTCGAAGTGCTAAATCAAGATGGTTTTGTCCGCGTAAACCCACGCCAATAAATCCCAGCCTTACTTTCG
>CAZCRJ010000099.1:5259-8001 GCA_964501015.1 uncultured Roseivirgaceae bacterium
GAGCTTTGTCCTGGCCAAATAAAACGGAGGCTGGAAGAATGCTAAACGCTGCTCCGGTGAGGGCAGTGGTTTTGATAAAGTTTCTGCGATTCGAATGCATGGATGTGTGGAATTAAAGTTCTTTCATTAAATGTTGGTACAACGTAATCATACTTTTGATGTCGTGCTTGTGTACTTTTTCATCTGGGGTGTGCGGACTGTTTTCGGGGGCACCAATAAAGCACCAGTCGAAGGGATAGGGAGATGTCTGCAGTTCACGTCCGTCACTGGAGCCCATACCCTCTACTTCCAGTTGATAATCAAGACGGTGTGCATTCGCTATTTCAATAATACGCTTCACAAATTTTTTTCGGGGGATATTTCTGTCACGCATGGAAATGGCCACACCTTTTCCCGGCTCCACACCATCGGAAACCCAGGTGATATCGGAAATCAATGCTTGCCGCACACCCCATTTTTCATAGATGTATTTGGCCAAGTAGGGAACGGATCCCCCGCCATGTTCTTCCCATGCCGAGAAAACAATAAGTCCATCCTTTAATGTTGGGGCCACCATAAGGGCGTTATAAATTCCTAATCGGTTATCGAGGTAGGCCGATTGAATATAGTCGCGACTTTCCCTGAAGTTGACCTTATAGGTTAAGGAGGTACCCCTGTCGATCACACGTCCAAACCGGTAAAAGGCATGGTTTTCTTTATCATACTCCAGTTCACATTCAATAGGACCCTGGCTGTCGTGGCCGACCAGTTTGGTGCCCATCTCTGCTTCCGGGCTGCCAATCGGAAGCAGTTGGTTGAAATACCGGACAGTAAAACCAATACTGTCCATATGGGCAAAAATGGCTGTTCTGGGTTTGCCGAATTTAAGAATGATGCAATCTTGAAACGCTTCACCTTTAATGATTTTAGGCTGGTGTTTCCAGTGCTTTTTTTCCTTAGCAATGTAGGCCAGTAAAAAGTCCTTCATGGAATGTTCCTCCCCTGAAGGAGCATGCACCTGACAAAGCTTTTTCAATAGTGCGAAGCTTTTTTCGGCAGGTGAAGCGGATGTTGATTTTTTATTTCGTTCCATATCCTTTCTTTATGCAACTTTATCCTAAATTTTCGACCGATAAAAGTATCCGCACACAATGACCTTCATTTTAAATCACACGAACTCAATAGGTAATCAGATGCTTAAAGCTGTTCGAGACAAATCTCTTCAACAGGACCGGGAGCGATTTCGCAACAACGTTAAGAAGCTGGGATCGATTATGGCGTATGAAATCTCTAAAAAATTGAAGTACCATGAAGAAACAGTACAAACGCCCTTGGGTAATTCACAAGTTAAGGTATTGGATGAACAACCAGTGCTCATAACTGTTTTGCGGGCCGGGCAGCCATTCTTTGAGGGCTTTCAATATTTTTTTGATCAGGCTGATTGTGGATTTATCGGGGCGTTTCGGAAGGAAGGTGAGGAGGATATTACCATTACGCTAAATTATGTGGCTGCTCCTTCGCTGGAAGGCCGTATTATAATTTTGATCGACCCGATGTTGGCTACAGGCAAGTCGTTTGTTAAATCTGTGGAGGCGTTACTGGCGCACGGTATTCCTGCCCATGTACATATTGCAGCACTCGTGGCTGCCCCGGAGGGAATAGCCTCCATTAAGGAAAACATGAAAGTACCTAACTCTATCTGGACTTGTGCACTGGATGTGTCGCTTAATGAGCAGTCCTACATTGTGCCGGGGCTGGGTGATGCCGGTGATTTGAGTTACGGAGAAAAACTATAACTCACCTTGAAGTTGACATTAATTGAAGTAGGATATAACATGGTAGTTCATATAGCATTGACAGTAAAAATTGACAATTGAATTACCTGTATGACGGAAGAAATTCTTAAAGCTATTCCCATTTATATTTCGAGCCTTTTCAAATTTATTGTGGGGCCTGTTGCTGGCTATGGAGCCGGGCTGCACATTATTACCACCATACTGGTTACATTTTTAGGGATGATGACCAGCGTTGTTGCATTCACATTTTTTGGCGATTGGCTGCGCATGAAATTGCTGAAGAAGTGGATCAGCAAACAGAAAAAGTTTTTGCCCCGAAGCCGCAGAGTTGTACTGATCTGGAGAAAATTCGGACTGGCGGGAATTGCCATCTTAACACCCCTTCTGTTAACACCCATCGGGGGCACATTAATCGCTGTAAGTTTTGGTGCACCTAAGAAGTACATCTTACTCTATATGCTTATTAGTGCCGGAGTTTTTTCGGTGTTGTTTGGAATAGCTGTTTATAGTTTGGGTGATAATGTAGTTCGGTGGTTTTCGTAATGCCACGGAAGTGAATCCAAATCCTAGATGTTATTATGAAAGCAATTTGCGGTCTACTTTCACTTCTTTTACTAGCTGCTGCAGTAACTTCTTCTGCCCAACAAAAAGCAATCTTCATTATTCTGGATGGTATTTCTGCCGATGCTCTGGAAAATGCAGAAACTTCATCTCAGGGAGGCTATACTCGAGCCTTCACGGGTGGAATGAAAGGAGGCTACAGTGAATCGCCAACAGTCTCAGCGGTGGGATACAATCATGTATTAACAGGAACCTGGTCGAATAAGCATAATGTTTGGGACAACGATATTCGCGGACCGAACTATCATTACTGGAATATTTTCAGAATTGTTAAACACGCTAATCCTGAAGTGAAAACAGCTATCTTCTCAACATGGTTAGATAACCGAACCAAGCTAATCGGTGA
>CAZCRJ010000100.1:0-7990 GCA_964501015.1 uncultured Roseivirgaceae bacterium
ACAAATAAAAACAAGTTGGTAGCATGCCCCAGCACTACCATGCCTATAATCAACTTTACAAAGCTGCGTCTAAGCATCAGGTAAATACCTGCTGCATATAATATTCCGGTTACTATGGGAAGTAAAATGTTCATTCTATTTCCAGCATGGAGTATGTAATTTTTAATACTACACCCAATACGAGCACATAAATTCCTATATCAAACAGTATGGGCGAACCCGGTCGACCAAAAAAAGGCAGATAAAAATTCAACCATTTAGCTACAAGAAAAGATTCGCCCATGAGTAAAGAGAATGAGCCACTGATTATAACTAAAAAAAGCCCGATAAAAATTAACCGGATGGGGTCAAAGGGCAATAACTTCCGTGTTTCATCGGGACCGTATACCATGCCATGAAGAATGAAAACAATCGTGCCTACAAGACCACCAATAAAGCCGCCACCGGGCTCGTTATGCCCCCTGAATAACATATAAAAGGAGAAAAATAAAAATAAAGGAAGCAGTAATTTCATTACCGCCTTGGTGATGACGCTGCTCATTGTATTGAAGTTTTATCGCTTTGTAATTTCAGCAAAGTAAAAATACCGATACCGGCAATAGCCAGCACTACCGATTCACCCAGTGTATCCAATGCACGAAAGTCAACCAGAATCACATTAACTATATTTCTACCGTGACCCATCGGTACACTATTTTCACCAAAGAAATTTTTTAATTCATCGTGTTTGGGAAAGTTGTTAACCAGCAGTAAAATATAGGTCATTATTGCTCCGAATGTAATGGAAAGAAAAAGATAACCTCCTCTTCTTGCTTTGACGGATAAGGGTTCAAAAGAAGGCAGCTTATGTAATACCAGCACAAATAATACAACGGTGAGCGTTTCTATTAAAAATTGTGTCATGGCCGTATCGGGAGCACTAAAAATAATATAAATCAGTGCCAGGCCATAACCTGCAATTCCCATAGATGCCAGTGCGGTTAGTCTTGAATTGGTATAAAATATTTTAATAATTCCCATCACAATAACGAGGCAAATTATTTCTTCGTAAAACCGAAAATCGTGTAGCGAATCATATAGTGGCCCCAGGTGCAAGGGACTATTCTTAAACAACACTACATATAAAAGCAGACCTATAAATACCCAGAGAATAGTTGCAATATAATATCGCAATAGTCCATTTTGGGTAAACCGGGTAATGCGCAAAGATGCGTAGAGAAATCTCTTGATCATTCGGTTTAACATAACAGCCAACCCACTGGATTCTGGTATGATGATAAATTGAACCAGCTTTTTAATGGCAAGCCTAAATCGGTAGGCTACATATCCTAATAACAAGGTTGCCATGCTTAGCAGAAGCACCAGGTTAAATCCGTGCCAGAGAGAAAGTTGTTGTACTGTTATGTTTTTCACAACCTGAACGGCAGCCTGGTACAATAAGGGCTGCGCTAGCGAATTAGGAAAGAGACCTAACACCAAGCCTGCCACTGCAATAAACAACAAACCGGTAAGCATTGACCATGGCGCTTCTTTCACTTGACGCTGCGGACTTTTATACCCTCCGAAAAATGGCGTGTAGCCAATATTGATCGCCACGGCTGCAAGCAGCACACTTGAAAAAATGATGGCAGCCAACAGGATAACAGGGTAAGCTGTGGCATGAAGTGCGGCTTCATAAAGCATCTCTTTGCTAATAAAGCCCAGCATAGGAATGAGGCCGGCCATCGAGCAACACGCCAATATACCTGCCACTGCGGTATAAGGCATTACTTTACGCAAGCCCGATAGTTTGCTGATATCCCTGCTGCCGGTTTGGTGGTCAACATTGCCGGCCATCATAAACAAAGTTCCTTTGTATAAAGCATGTGCCAGCAGGTAAATAATGGCTGCCTGTATGGCCATTGCAGTACCTATTCCGAACAGCAGAAACAACAAGCCAAGTGAACTGATCGTAGTGTATGCAAGTATCTTTTTTAAGTCGGTATAGCTCATGGCCAGTACCGCACCCAATACCATAGTGATACCACCAATAAGCATCAGTGATGTTTCCCAAAGTGTCGTGGCTCCAAGTGCAGGCATAAGTCTGGCCACCAGAAACACGCCTGCCTTTACCATAGTGGCAGAATGCAGGTAAGCACTAACGGGGGTGGGGGCTGCCATGGCATTGGGCAACCAAAAATGAAAGGGAAACTGAGCCGATTTTGTAAATGCGCCTATCAGAATAAAAACGATTATTAAGGAATACAAGGAACTGTTAACGATCGTGTCATGCTGGCTGAGCAAATCAGAAATAAGCAAACTATCACCTGCTATACCCAGCAAAATAAACCCTACCAGCATCACCAGTCCGCCACTTACGGTAACCAATAATGCCTGCAATGCTGCAGTACGAGACTCCGGTTTATCGTGATTAAAACTTATAAGAAAGTAGGAGCTAAGGCTGGTAAGTTCCCAAAACACAAACAGGGCAATCAAATTACCTGATAGCACCACTCCCAACATGGACAGCATAAATAGTATCAGGAAAAGATAGACGCGGCCTAGCTGTGGATGGTTTTTTAAATATCCTCCTGCATACAGCGTAATGATAACGCCAAAACCCGCAATTAATAATGCAAAAAAAAGGCTCAACCCATCCACTA
This sequence comes from uncultured Roseivirgaceae bacterium, assembly GCA_964501015.1. GTDB lineage: Bacteria > Bacteroidota > Bacteroidia > Cytophagales > Cyclobacteriaceae > UBA2336. The sequence continues at coordinate 2,643 of CAZCRJ010000100.1, forward strand.
AAAAAGTGAAATTGATGTCAAGCTGTGGCACCCATGCATAGGTAACCTCAATTACCTTGCCTTGTAAAATGGCGGGCAGATACGTGCAGCAATAAATAAAGATTCCGGCCGGAAGCAATGCCAGTATCCATGCCCCACGCTCCTTAAAAATCCGGTGAATAGCCGGGCTTATAAAGGCTATCACTACACCTGTCATCAGCATCCATAACATCAGCCTTCCTATTTATAATATTTTTTAAATCGCGACCATTAAAGCTATTTAATATAAAGATAGAGTATTAATTGTTACATACTGTTTACGTGTGGAGCCTGCCCCGCTGTTTCATCGGGATTAAATTGCTTGGCATCAGGCCCTGCCAAGCCGGTAGTCTCTTTTCTTTAAGTAACCCAAACAGCATTCAACAGGTTGTTTTGTCACATTCACTTTATGTAGCTTTTTTACTATGTTCGTTCCCAATTAATCTATGAAATGAAACTCGAAAGAATTGATCACCTGCTAAAGCCCTTCAACAGTTTTATCGAGAACGAATCTACAGCCGGGGCATTTCTGCTATTTTGCTCAGTAACAGCGCTTGTGTTGTCCAATTCCCCGTTACGTGAAGAGTTTCACCATTTATGGGAGTATAAATTTTCAATTGGCTTTGGCGATTACATGATCTCCAACTCACTGCACCACTGGATTAATGATGGTTTAATGGCCATGTTTTTCTTTGTTGTTGGCCTTGAACTGAAACGTGAAATCATGGGCGGTGAGTTATCCTCTCTCAGCAATGCAATGTTGCCCATTGGTGCGGCAATAGGCGGCATGGTAGTTCCGGCACTCACCTATGTAATTTTCAATTACGACAGCCCCAACCTTGATGGGTGGGGAATTCCTATGGCAACGGATATTGCGTTTGCCCTTGGCATTTTATCCTTACTGGGTAAACGTGTACCCCTATCCATCAAAATATTCTTGACAGCACTAGCCATTACCGATGACCTGGGGGCCGTGTTGGTTATCGCCATATTCTACACATCTGATATTTCATTGCTGAACCTGGCTACTGGTGCTATTTTCATGGTGACGTTACTGGCAGCGAATTACCTGGGCGTGCGCAGTACCTTGTTTTATGGCATTGTTGGCATCGGAGGATTATGGCTTGCGTTTCTGATGTCGGGCGTACACGCCACTGTTGCGGGTGTATTGGCAGCGCTCACTATCCCTGCCCGTACAAAAATTGATGAAATAGGATTTGCCTTCCGCTTGCGAAAGTATGTTACGGAATTTGAGCAAATTCCACCGAACAGTGTTACGCTATTGGAACCAGAACAACTGCATGTTGTTGATAAAATAACACAATTGACGAAAGCAGCCTCTACGCCATTGCAGCGACTTGAGCACGCACTCCATCCTATTGTCTTGTTTTTTATTATGCCCGTTTTCGCGCTTGCCAATGCAGGAATTTCATTGGAAGGGTTAACGTTTCAGGATGTGATTACGCCTGTAAGTGCTGGCATATTTCTGGGCTTGCTGTTTGGGAAATTTTTGGGTGTTGTAGGCGCCAGTTGGTTGTTTCTGAAAATGGGCTGGGCCACCCTGCCCGAAGATATGCCGTTTAAAAATATATATGGTTTGGCCATGCTGGCTGGTATTGGATTTACCATGTCACTATTTATTACCAACCTGGCATTTAAATCTCAGGATGTTATCCTGCAAGCCAAAGTGGGTACGTTATCAGCGTCTCTGCTGGCAGGATTTATTGGGTTCATGATTCTCCGAAAGACCCTACGAAAAAACGGAGAAACCCATTGAAAATCTTTATTTTTGCCGGACATTAATAAAGGGCCAGCCACCTTGCGTTTCTCAAGATTTCTGCCACTCATTTAATCATCTACCACTTAATAATTATACCATGCAAATCGCTAAAAACACCGTTGTCTCCATTCATTACACCCTTACAGACGATCAGGGAAACCTGCTCGACACCAGCTCGGGTAAAGATCCACTGATGTATATTCAGGGCATCGGTAACCTTATTCCCGGTATGGAAGAAGGCCTGGAAGGAAAACTGAAAGGCGACAAATTCGATATTAAAGTAAGTCCTGAAAAAGGGTATGGAGAACACAGCGAAGAGCTTATCCAAAAAGTGCCCCGCACTGCCTTTGGTGATCAGGAGATAAAACCAGGCATGCAATTTCAGGCCCAAACCGGACATGGCGTGCAGGTTGTAACGGTTACTGAAGTGGGTCTGGAAAATGTTACTGTTGATGGTAACCACCCCCTGGCCGGTGTTGCCCTTAATTTCGCTGTTGAAGTCATGGAGGTACGTAATGCAACACCCGAAGAACTGGAACACGGACATGTTCACGGTCCGGGTGGGCATCATCATTAATAAATAGTTTTCCGAAAAGGCCGGTCTAACCGGCTTTTTTATTTATACTCTATTTTACATACGTAACTTTTGTCACCTGTTTAGTGAACCCTGTACTGTACCTTTGCTTCACATTATGCTTATCACTGATTATTAATCTATTACGATCATGAACTATTACACATCCAAAATTCTTACGAATATCAGTTTCGATGCTGCTAAAGAAAAAGTAATTAATGCCTTACAAACCGAAGGCTTCGGTGTACTCACTGAAATCGACATTAAGGCTACCATGAAAAAGAAACTGGACAAAGATTACCTCCCACACGTAATTCTTGGCGCCTGTAACCCAGGACTGGCAGATAAGGTATTACAGGTAGAACCGCAAATCAGTACGATGCTTCCTTGCAATGTCACGCTACGTGAGTTAGAGTCGGGTGAAATTGAAGTAAACGCAATTGATCCCGTTGCAGCCATGGGTCCCATTGGAAATGAAAAAATAACACCAGTAGCACAGGAAGTTCAAAATAAACTAATTAAGGTATTGGGGTTGCTGTGATATAGCCAAATGAATCCAATAAAAAAGGTCAGGTAAACTGGCCTTTTTTATTGGTCAAAATGTTTGCGCAAAACTACTCTCTATTCCCTTATCGTTGCAAAACAACTTTCCCAAACCCACCCTTTAAAAAGTTTTCTCCTGGTGGTATTGTGATGGGTATGCGTTCACCATTTTTAATAACAACAACCTCATAGAGGTACAAGCCGCTGAGCAATTCATTACCGGCATGATCGCTTCCCTCCCATACTATCCGGTTGATGCCGATATGAAAATCAGTGACCTCAAGTGTTGTAACACTACGGCCATCAATAGCCATGATGCGGAGTTGCATGTAATCAGGTTGTACTTCTCCCGATATCTGCACATCAAACCTGATTATAGATGACGAAGGATTTGGGTAAGGAGCCATGAGCAGTACCCTGGCTTCATAGAGCACTTCAACTTCCACCTGATAAGGAATGCTGCCACTAAAATTATTTCGTGCATCCCCCACTTCTACTTCTAGTACATACTTGCCTTGCGGGAGGTTGACTGGATTGAAGACTACGCGGAAAGCATCTGTCACCGTTTGTGGTGACCAGGAAATATCATTGCGATCGAAGGTTATATTCGTAGCAAAGTTGGCACCCGGATACTTCAACCTGATCTTTATTCCATCGGTGTCGGTAATTTTTATAAATGGATTTTCATCCCACACGGTAATAACAATTTTCGGATTGGGCGAGATAAAATCCCCATTGACCACAAAACGTCCATCGATTGTAACATCAAGAACCGGCTTGCGTTGGTCGCCTTGAACCGTAAGGAAAGAAGGAAGGAAAAGCTGGTTGTTATCGTAATACTGTTCGGGCAATATTTTCGGATTTACAAAAACATCAACATCGTTAAGGCCTGTCATTTCCACCGTAGGTAAGGTAAGGTCAAACTGAATTGTCTGATCCGGCAAGGGAGCTTTAATCTTTTTAATTTTATTTTCAGTAACCCGCAAGTCCTGATTGCGGATACTATACTGCACGGTTAATGAATCGGTAAACGTTTGCTGCGAAATGTTTTTAAAGTCAAACGTGCCGGTCCAATCTTCGCCTTCCTGAACATCAGGGTTCGCTACCGGGCGGGTATACATCAGTACACCCTCTGCCACCGGAGTATACAGCACGATCCATTTTTTCAGTTGAGCTGGTGTGAGGTTTAGTTGATCTGCGGCCGTATAGGTAATGCGTAAATATGGATAAGTTGTTGCATCAATAAAACGTAAGTCGATTATACCCTTTACATCAGTGAGCACTACTTGCTCATCACCGCTGAGCGGTACACCTGAAATGGTAAAGGAATACACATCCGTTGTAGGGACTTCAGAAACCATTACCTGTGGTATAAACGACTCCCATGATTGTGCCGGTCCAATCAATGACGATGTCATGGTGCCTTCATCATTTCTGCCGGTAATTGTTCCGCTAACATATAGTTCCTGTTCGTTAACCGGAGCTTCCGATGGCCGATGAATAAAAGCTGAGCCCGGGAGCGTTCCCTTTTTAGCATATATCACTATTGGTTCTCCCGGTTGAATGGAGGTGAGTTGGGCGGCAGACAAGCCTACTGCTTCAAACTGAAGTTTAATCGCTGATGACCATGAAGCAATACCGGGATTACCGATCGTAAATAAAATCACAGAATCACCTTCGGCTACCCTTGCCATGTAGTTTGAGATATCAACACTATTACCAAGCAATTGATTGGAGAGGTAACTGTTGATTATCTGGGGCCGCTTTCCACAAGCCCGTGGATCAAGCGTAGCAAATGTAATGGGTGTATAAGGTATGGTGGTATTCTTATCAAAGGCAATGAGGTTAATGGTATTATTTCGGCACGCTATCGCCACATCTGCCCTAATGAATTCTTCATTGTTAACTTTAACCGATACGGAAGATGATGGAAATTCAACCGCACTGCCAAACGTAAAAATATCAAATGTCAATGCGGATTCGCGGAAGCGTAAAATTTCCAGTTCAGGATCCTGCACCAATCCATCCGTTTGGTTTTTTGCATATTGTGGAAATTGCATCTGAGCCCAGCCTTCAGATGAACCCTGAATGAATACAAAGGATGAGTTTACCCATTCCGCTACTTCTCCTTCCTGCGGATCTTTAAACCGGGTACGCCAATAATACACTACTGAATCCTGCGCGAGCAGATCAACCTGTTTCTCCGCAAGTGTTCCGGACACCACATACTTTTTTAGAAAATTGCTGGTAAACGTATTCACCGTATCTACTTCCAGTTCAAAGTCGCGTGATGCACCGAGTATATCCGTACTGGAGAATTTAACACGTATTCCGGTTGTACTAACAATTGCAAAATCATATGGATAGAGATTTTTAGTAAGGTTAAGCGGTACAAACAATTCATACGTAGCGGAATTGTTCGCTTCGTTTAAT
>CAZCRJ010000101.1:0-7965 GCA_964501015.1 uncultured Roseivirgaceae bacterium
TCATCTTCTGCTGTGGGTTGGCAATCGGTTGATTCGATACCCTGTATACCATTATAAAGCTTTATAAACGTTGATCGTTCGGTCAGATCAGCATCCATCAGGTTATTACATGATGCAAGGAATAATAGTCCGAGTGTTACGGTAGCAATTCTCATTTTTTGCGTGTAAGTTTTTGAGGATTGAACTTGTTGAAAATGAAGGATCCTGCCAGTGAGAGCGAAGAGAGCTTAAAGACAGAATCAGAGTATCCATAATCCATTGCCAATGATTGATTGGCATATGCTGTTTGTGGTGTACTCACGTTGGTTAATCCATGTGCGTAACGTAGCTCAAAAACCAAAAATCCAGGTCCCACAGGAAGTTTGATGCCTGCTGCTGCCAGTGCACTGATATTGATGTTTTCACGCTGAGGATTTAGTTCTTCAGTTTTCTCCGGAACACCCGCCTGACCTTCTCTTGTTTTCTCAGCCACAATTTCGCTGCTGATCAGAAAATCCGCACTTACCCCAAGGGCAATGTAGGGATTGAATTTTTTTTCCATGATCGTATACTCCATTGTTATGGGTAACGCTATTCTGGTATTTGTTTCAATTCCTTCAAAGTCGTTGACAAGTGGCGCGTTCGAATCATTACTTCGGTTTTCCTTTTGGTCGATTTCAAATTTATTCTGCAGGTAAAGTAATTCTGAATGTAAGGTCCAGCGGTCCTCTTGTTTAAATAGGGTAAGTGGTAAATCGAAAGCAGCCCCAAACTGAAGGCCCAAGGCTTGTTTGTATTCACTGTCGTCATATAACTCAATGACATTTATCCGTTCACTTACATTTGGTCTTGAAAAATTAACCCCAAGGGTTACACCAAAGCGGTAGATTGGATCTTCCCTGAAACTCCTGTACAAGGCTACAAATTCAGCAGGATCAACCTCAGGGTTTGGCCGGTAGTAGGGATCTGTACGTTTCAGATTCAGCATGGCCTCATCGGCTTTTTGCGGCTCTTCCAGGTAGATGTAACTCAAGCAAAGAATTTTATAAGCGTCTACACGCAATTGCTTCTCTACTTTACTAAAGCCTCCTTCTTCCGGACTTTTTAAACAACCCTCTAATTGTTTGGCAATTTCATGCAATCGTCCCTGCTCGTAGGTGGCGCGGGCCAACCGTAATGTTTGGGCACAGGTTTGCGCGAAGGAAGTTGCCGAGAGGCAAATGAGTATGATGAACAGACATATCTTTTTCATTTTCATCAATTATTGTTTGTCGGGTAATTCTTACAGGTCGATTCGTACTTCAGGTCACTGGCATACGTAGCCCATTCATCCTTCGTCATGTTCCGTTTAATAAACTCGGAGCACAGAATATTCGACATGGTGGGGATTTTCGTAGGGTAGGCGCGAATACTGGCTTCCGTCATTAAATCACCCTGGCGCACGGTTTGTATCGTGCTGTGTAAACCTACCATGATTTGTTCATCGTCAGGTGAGAAGGTAAGCGTCCATACCCAATCGGAGTGATCGAGTAAACGAATAGGAGGTTCCGTTAAGCGCGCAACATTCCACAAGCGTACTGAGCGATCCTTACTGGCAGAAGCAAAGAAGGTAGCCGAATGATTATACCGGATGCTCTCAATTGGTCCTTCATGACCGGTTAATGTACGCACAATAACTCCGCTTCGAACGATTCGCATGATACCGGCTTCATTTCCAATGATCAATTGATTTTCGGAGGGATGCCAGGTTAAAGCTGTCAGGTGACTTCCCAGGTTCTTCACTTCCGTTACAGCATAATTATTGGCCACATCCCAGATGTACAGTGTTCCGTCATCGCCAGCACCGGCTAAATATTTCCCATCGGAACTTAAATCAATAGAATTGATTTTTACCGGTGGATTCACTACTTCACGCGTGGTTGTAAAATCAGAAAACTTAATGCTGCGTCCTCCATTGTCCCGGGCATACAATCCTTTTCCATCCGGGGAGAAATGAACATCCTCGATATTATACATAAAGCCGGTAAGCTTTTTAGGGGCGGCTTTCATGTTAGTAAGATCGTATAGTTCAATATAATTATTGCGGTCGTCTATGGTATACAGACCAGCAGCTGCTAACCTTGTTTCATCAGGGTTGATGTCCATCGAATACACCTGGTAATTTGCCCGGCTGGTTTTATCCACAAGTACTTCACTTTTCCATAAACCATTCACCTGCGACCAGCGGATAATTTTTCCATCACTGCCACCGGAATAAATATGATCATCTTTTCCATGAGTTACCAATGAACGGGCTGCTCCCAAATCATGGCCGGGTAAACTTGACGTTAGCGCATGGTTGTTGTTCCTCAATGCATAGTATAATCCATTATAGATATCGGTATCATATTCATAGCCACCATTATCGGTATTGAAGTGGTAAGCCTGCTGGGCCAATAGTGCTTCAAGTTCGGTATCACTGGTGAGGGTAAGCGACTGTAATGCCATGGCTTTGCCCTGAGCCACATACCGTTTACGCTGTGCATCCGCTTCGGCTTTCCTGGCAAGTTCTGCATTATTGTTTGCGCGTACGGCATTGTCTTTGGCGAGTTGTTCATTTTCAACGGCAAGGTTCCGCTGTTTATTCGCTTCGGCTTCTGCCCTGCGAGCAGCTTCTGCATTTTGTTCTGCTAGTAGCTGAGCTTCCTCAGCCCGCAATCGCTCACGGTCAGCAATTCTTCGTTGTAGTTCAGCTTGCTCTTTTTCAAAGAGCGCTATTTCAGTTTGCTCTTCAGCTTTTTTACGGTTTTCATCAGCTTCCCTCTGTGCTGCAATAGCTCTGGCCTCATTTGTCTCCGCCTGTGTTTTTTGTATAAAGGCATATACCAGGAAAAGAAGTGCAATAATGGTAAGGGTACCAAACACAATGGCTGTGATACGGGCGCGCTGAAGTTTTCGCTTCTGCTCCAGTTCCCGTATGCGTTGTTCTGTCTCGAATTCTTTACGGGAATATTCGAGGAAGATCATGGTGCGCTCAAAGGCCGGGTTATACCGCTGCCCCCAGATGAGGGTAGGCTTATGTTTCGCCAGCCAGTTAAGGGCTAATTGCAAATCGGGCGGACGCCACAGACCAGCCTTGCCTACCTGATATTGAGCAGCAGCCTCAGCCAGGCGCAGATACATTTGTACTGCATCGGCTTCATCATCTACCCAGTTTTTCAGGCGTACCCATATCCGCATTAAGCTTTCATGCGAAATGTCCACCATCGATTTTGACGTAATCGGTGTACCGTGTGCCGGGGTTAATAACGACCGTCCGGGTTCCCTGAATTTATCAACGACTTCAGTAATCTCTTCTTCTGTACAATTGGCAATGGCTGCAATTTCATTTAACCGGGTAGGTCTGCGTATTCCAAAATTTTCGCCCCGCTTTTCCGTGATGGCTTTAAACATCACTTCACAAATATGTTTTTGGGCTTCTGTTAATTCATCGTAGGCTTCGTTGGCGTGCATGCTCAACGCCTCACTCATGGTACCAATAGCCTCGTAGTGCTTCAGGTCTACCGCTTCGTCATCATAGTCGCGGTAGTTTGACCAGTAACTCCAGGTACGCATTAAGGCGTGTTGAAGAATGGGGAGTTGATCAGGATTATCACCCAGATCGTTTAATAACGTCTGAACTAATCGTGGCGTAATAACGGCACCACCCACGGCCATTGGCCCTTCAATAGCTCTGCGCTTTTGTTCCCGCGTAAGCTGGGGGATAAGGTAGTGGCTATCGTTAATTTTTCGTGTTAATTCCGGGAACTGGGCACAATCACCAATAAAATCCGACCGCATGGTGATGGCTACATAAATTGGGGCGTCCGGGTAGTTCACCGCCTCCATCAATAAATTGACAAAAGCGAGCGTTTCGTTAACAGAGTTGGGATCTGTACTGTCTTTAAACCGGAAGAGTTCTTCAAACTGATCGACCAGGATCAGGTAGTTTACATCCTCTGATCTGCGTGATTGCTCGATGGCTTCCACCAAACCAAGCGAGCTGCTTCGCAACAGCGTAGAGAAAATTGTTCGCTTGATTTTTTGTTCTTCAGCATCTGTGTCCTGATATTCTTTATTGTTTTTCAGGAGCGATTCTGCCAGGTTATCAATCGGGCCGGCACCCGGGCGGGTTACTACTACTTCCCAATTGGGGCTTGCATCGGTGAGAAAGCCTCCATACAGAATGGGCAATACACCACAATAGATAAAAGATGACTTACCACTTCCAGAAGGACCGATTACACCAACAAACCTGTTCTTCGAAAGTTTGAGAAGCACTTCGTCACTCTGGCCTTCCCGGCCAAAGAACAGGTGGCTCTCTTCAATTTTAAATGGCCGCAACCCGGGAAACGGGTTTTGTACGGATACCTTTTCGTCAACGTATTGGGGCATGGTTCGGGGTATTTAGTGATGCTACTCTATTGATGACTGTGTCAAATTATCGTTATGTTCAGGAATTAAACTCTTCTAATAATGATTTAATGGATTTTGATGTATCACGACTATCAGCCTTGATGATCCTAAGGTTTTGATTATTAAAAGCCTCCAGGTTTAGGCTTACTTCAGGCGTGGTTAGTACTGCTTTTCCTTTTATCGGTTTTTTTCTTCCAAGACCAGGTGCTTTTAACAAGTCGAGCACTTTCATTCTTACCCACTGATCGTTTACTTTTCCTTTATAGATAATGGCAACATCAAAATTTCTGAGGTTGTCAATGTGCTTCTGTCTTACGTTAAGTAATTCGCCTTCAAATTGTGGAACCAATACGGAATATCCGATCTTTTCAATTTCATCGATAATGGGTTTTACTTCACGCTGATCAATGCGATCATGAACGAGGTAAATGGATTTTCCACCTGTTTCTTCCAGCATTCTTTTTTCTGGAGTTTCCATCAGTTCTTCCCGCATAATGTTCTTGAAATCTTCCAATGGAGTTTGCAGAATTTCAGCGCCTTCCTGGGCTTCTGTATCACGTTTAAGGTTGTCTATAAAAGCTTTCTGGCGCTCACTGGCATTCACCAATATCGGTGCAATCCAGATTAATCGAGAGAATTTTTCCTTTCCAACACGGGCGCTTTTTTCTGCTGCAATTCGGTTTTGAAGATCAACGATGGAACGCTCGGCCCCATCCGGAATTTCACCATAGGCGCTGCCTATCAGGTGTATAGAAAGATCGGCATCGTCAAGATCCCTGCGCACCATTTTATCAAAATCAGTGGCATTCCCTGGTAATGTTTGAGTGGGTGTAACAATATAACCGTGCCGCTGCAATTCACGCTTGATGATGTTGCGTTGTACGGAAAGATCATGACCGGTTTCGGCCAGGTAAATGGTTTTACGCTTGAAAATATTTTTGACTTCTGATTTTATGGCATCACCTTTTAGCTGGAGAAGGGTATCGAAGATATCATAGGCCAGGTCAACCATCTTCATCCAGTATTGACGTTCCGCTTCTGTGCTGAAATAGTTTTCATATTCGCGTACCTCACCGGTTTCAGAATCAATCTGGTACATTTCATATCCGATGAGTTCTCTCAGCCGAGGCGGTTGTTCCTGTACGGATAGCGGATTTTTAAACACCTTGAAAACACGGTTTCTATTTTTACCACTTGCTTCGGCAGCCTTATAAAATGTTTCCAGGTTGTCCAGACACTGACCGGATTGAATGAAGTCTGGTGACAGGATGCTTACCAACGTGGCGGCATTATCCAGCTTAGGTGATGTCATGGAGTCAAATTCACTCTTCAAAAGTATGTTAGGTTTTGACCCCAACACCTGTGTCAGCATCAGGTCCAAAAACTTTTTGAACTGGGTTACCCAGCCATTCTGGCCCTGTTCCGTCTCATTGTCTTTGTCGGAAAATATCAGGAGTACATCTATTTCAAAATTCATGGCTATACGTTCAGGTTTTGGGTTAAGTATTGGTTGCAGTGGTTTCGTTAGGTTCTGTTACATTCCGGATGATCCCTTCCACCAGCTCGTGATGGTTGGCTATGACGAAATAAAAATCGAAGGTGTTGATTCTGAATACTACTGATCGCTCAGTGGCTTCCAATCGGTTTACCGTATTTTGTTGTTCATGCTGGCTGAATACATTTCCGAAAACATCACCGGGCTTTAAGGTCAGTTGGACCGTGTCATTTTCCTTTAGCACAACTGCGCCATGGGCAACAATAAAAATGGGGCTGTTCTGATCGGCAGGATTAAACGAAATCTTTTCCCGTGGGTGCAGGTCGTATGGCGTAATCTTATCGAACAAGTCGGTAAGCAAAACCCCATTGATGTTTCTGAACTCAGTAAGTTGTTTAAGAAACATAATCATCTCAATTCCCAGGAAGAAGCCATCGTTCAGTCCGTCCAGCAATTCGTTATTTTCAATGGCTGAGTCAAGATAACGTTTATCACGATCGGGTAGGCGATCGGAAATGGTATCATACGTGGCTTTGTCTTTATTGTAGATCACCCACGCAGCGGTTTCCTGCAAAAGCTTGTCGCGGTTAAACATCTGAGCAATTAATCCCCGACTTACCCTGAAATCAGGGATATAGGCTGCAGTGTATACGGCACAGACTTTTGTCCACCGGTTATTCAGGTTGAAATCTCGGTTCAGGATATAGTTTATTACCTGCACCGGGCTGTAGTTCTCACGTGGAAAATAAATCTGTAATAATTCCAGTTTCTTCACAATTGGAATATCATCGTACAGCGGAAACAATTTTGGTTTGAGTTCCGGATCAATGAAAAGGTCCATCAACTCAATGGCATAGGCAATACCATTCGGGTCGCCCGATTCAATATTTTCCCGAACCAATTGAATGGAATCCGGATCATACAGGATGGAGAGGAGCATGGTGATCTGATCGTTATTCAACCTGATTTCTTCCCGCAGAGCTTTCCGCAACAACATAAATTCCTCCTGCTCTGGAAGTTCATTCAGGGCAGCCATGTTCCAGATCGTTTTACCAATTTCAGCTTCCAGTAAGTCGTTAACTTCGCGTGCCTGCCGTCCGGTTGCTCGGTAATTGATATACCGAAGCGAATACAGTATTTGTTTTACAATTCGTTTGTCGGGGTAATCCGCTTTTTTCCATAATAATTCAAGGGCATGATCACCACCAATGCGACCCATAATCTGGACAATTCGCAACATGACCAAATCACTTTGTCCTGATTTGTGAAATGCTGTTTCCAGTACTTGTAACGCGGGTTCGCCAGCTTCAATCAATGCTGCCGCTGCCTGGTGGCCATAGGATGGAGAGGGGAGAAGTTCGATAAGAGTGGGCCAGGTTTCTGAGCGCTTCACTTTTCGGGCGGTGATGAGCGCTTCATTCCGAACGGAATAGTCAACATCTCGCAGCAATTCCAACAGTATAAAAATGGTCCGCTGACTAATCATTTTCCGTAACAACTTTGCCGCGAGCATGCGATCAGCCGACTTTACCGATTTACTCAGTTTCATCAACTTATCCGGTGCTATGGAAATCAGGTCGCTGTCTTCACTTACCTGTTGTGCTTGTTGTGCTAAATTCCTGATTTCAGGAGTTCGCGCTAAATCTTTATCGATACCCAGCGCCTTGATTCTCTCGCGTGCAAATTCCTTTACTTTCGGATATTCACTATCGGCCAGCCGGATAATGGCATTTTCAAAAAGGGCAGGTTCCAGTTTTTCCATCAGGCGTAAGCCATAGATTACTTTTTCCTGAGCAGTACTTTTTATTTCTTTTTCCAGTACCCGGTCAACGGTGTATTCGTGTTCGTAAGTGTGTTGTATTGTTGCCTTGTTCTCAACCAGTGTTTTTTGCAGTGTTTTACGATAACTGACATACATTTTACTGCCTACAAAATACCAGATGGCCACAAGGGGTAGGGTAAAAATGGTGATGTACAGGAAGTCAAAAATCTGGATAACGTTAATCAAATGAATTAGTCCACCGGCAAGCATGGTGGCGAATGCAGCAACAGTACCT
>CAZCRJ010000102.1:0-7938 GCA_964501015.1 uncultured Roseivirgaceae bacterium
AGAAAATCACTTCCCAGTATTGTATCAGGTAGTATAGGTTGAAATTGCTTTTCAAAATCGATTGGAGAAATATTACTTAGATAACCCTGATAGGGGAGTGTGATAAATTGTTGAACAGCATTAGCGTACATCAAATCTTTGTTAGTAACACCCAACGAACGAGCAATAATGGTATAGCCCATAAATGCCGCACAGCGAACATCCGTATAGGAAGCGCCTGAAACTTTGTGACGGATGCCACTATCAATACCGATGAATGAAATATCATGTGGGATAGCAACAGGCTCTTGTAATACATCTGGCTGGCAAACAATTGGTAACAAACTTTCAGAATCACCAAAGCAGGAGGCTAATTGATCCATTAATCCGCAGGACGCACCAACTACCATATTTTCAACACGTTGTGCCAATATTGCTATCGCTGTTCCGGAAAATGGAACATTAAACGCCTTTGCTAACGCTTTCATGGTGGCTACTTCAACCGATGCCGAGGAAGCTACGCCTTTCCCGTTGGGTACTTCCGAATGCAATTCCATATCAGCGCCCGTAAACTGAATTCCCGTCTCCTTTTGTAAAACCAGTGCGCATCCTATAATGTAGGCTGCCCATGCCGTTGCTGCTTGTTGCCGGAATAATTGCCGGGCAAACGCATAGTCTACTTCTTCATTTTTCAAATACGTCCTGTAGTCTGCGGAAATCTGCAATACCTCCCCCGTATTCAACCGACTGTTGATGTTGCATTGGTAATCGGTGCGTAGCTGGAGGTGAATTGTTGTTTGTTGGGCAATGGTTTTTTGAAGCACGAGCGAACCCGAGTAATCGGCAATGCCACCCATCACATCCAACCTGCCGGGAGCAGAAGCACTTACTGATTCCTTCATCACGCTAGTAGCTGGTATTTTTTTAACAAGTTCAATAGTATGGGTTTAACCTCTTTTTCTATGGATGCATTGGCATACCCAACCCAGTTGATTTCAGACATCATATCCAAAGGGCCTTGTAGCGGTGCACCTTCACCATCTGTAATAATAACTCCAGCTTCCATACCAATCAGGTGAGCGCATACATCGTAAGGATGACATACATGACCGCCTTCTTTTCCTTGTTTCCTCAAGTACGTGTAAAGTAAACCACGCACGTCAGCTACAAAGCGATCATGTCCTATCAGTATTTCATATAATTGGCCACCGCTGGAAATATACTGGTCTTCGAATACGAGTGCTTTGCCGGATGGATTGGAAGGGGCGATAGTATGTATTAGTTCATCTTCCATAGCCGAAAGAATTTCGCGACCGGGAGGAAAGAAGCGAGCAAACTGAGCAAACCCACCAATAATAGATTGAGCTTGGGAAGGACTTATCGGCTTTTCTTCTGTGTCATTGTTAAGTAAATTTTCACGTACTATAAAACTTCCTTTTCCCTTGATGGCCCACAGTACATCTGCTTTATATTGTTTGCTCACCGGTAACTCAACCATGGCTGCCACCTCAATGTCAGTAAGATTAGTGGAGTCACCTTTATTGGGGGCTGCACCAGCGAGATAAAAAGCAGATCTCTTGTCGTACATCAGGCCCCGTGTTCCGTCAATGGGATCCATGATTACACGAAGTTTGGCTTGTTCTCGCGGCAACCCGGTAGGAAGAACGATGCCATTTTCATCATCACCCATTCCTTCGGCTAGTAAGATAATGCCCCCTAATTCATGACAGTATTTTTCAAGGACCTTCTCCAGAAAACCTTCCACTTCTCGATCGATTACATATATCGTGTCCTCCTTTTTTTCAACATATACTTGCGACAGTGCTTGAGTAGTTGACGAATTCAAGGAGTACATTACATGCTGCCTGACCGATTTCCCGGCTTCCAGTAGCATTTGTTTAACCAGAATATGATTCATCGTTCGTGCGGATAATTGGCGATATTTATTTTTCTCAATTCAGAAGCTTTATCCTCGGGCATGGTATCGGCCATAAAATTTCCACCCCCTATTTCCGGGCCTGCCAGATACTTAATTAATCCGGGTTGACGATACGGTGGTTGAAGCCAAAGGTGCATGTGGAAATCCGGGTAGTCAGATCCGTCAACAGGTGCCTGCATGATGGACATTACATAAGGAAAATCCAGGTTGAAATTCATATCCATTCTTCGTACGGTTTCATGAAAAACGGCAGCGAGCCCCGCAATCTCTAACGTATTTAAAGAAATCAGACTTTGATGGCGCTTTTTTGGAAAGATCATTGTTTCGTAGGCATAGCGTGCAAAGAATGGAATGAAGGAAATAGCGAATTCATTTTCAGCGATGAGGCGAAGGCCATCCCGTTGTTCATTCAAAATAATTTCCTCAAATATGTTACGCTTATGTTCTTGCTGATATTCTTTTGAAATTCTGATCTGTTGTTCAATAAATTTAAATGTAAAGTCAGTGGCGTACACCTGACAATGGGGGTGAGGATTACTCACGCCAACAGCTTCGCCTTTATTTTCAAAAAAGTGAACATACGTGATAGCTGGATTTTTCTCAAAGGCTATCATTTCCTGTTGAAAGGCTTCAAACACTTTGGTTACCCGATCCAATTTCATTTGAGAAAGTGTAATGTTATGCCGGGGATCATAGCATACAACTTTTGCGATACCTGATGCACGTGCACGTTTATATAAACCGGTAGCATCCGTATCATTAATTTCCGGAGCCTCCATGCTAACCACAGGGTGATCATTCTCAAAAATGAAAAGATCCCTGTACTCCGGATTAACATTACCATGTATTCGCTTATTTCCAGGGCAGAGGTAGCAGGATGGATCATGTACGGGTAATGGTTTGTGTGCTATTGCCGGGGCTCCGTGCCACGGCCGCGTATTGCGATGTGCCGAGTAGACCACCCATTCTTCCCGGAGTGGATGCCAACGTTTTTCCCATTTTCCTGATGCTGTATTCACGTAAAATCTATTCAATAGTTATTTAATACTATACAAACTGTTGTAAGATCAATACTCCAATTAGTCCTAATACTGACATCAGTGATTCCATCACTGTCCACGACAAAAAAGTTTGCTTTAGTGTAAGGTTGAAGAATTCCTTAAACATCCAAAAGCCGGTATCATTAATATGGGAAAGAAATACGCTGCCTGCACCAACAGCAAGTACCATCAACTCAGGTGAAACCTGGCCACTGATAACCAGGGGCGATACGATTCCTGCTGCTGTTAATCCGGCCACAGTGGCAGATCCGAGTGCAACGCGAAGAAGGGCTGTAATAATCCAGGCAAACAATAATGGGTTTATCTGCCACTGGCTGCTGAAGGATGTGATGTATTCACCTGTGCCACTATCGATCAGCACTTCTTTTAATACACCACCCGCTGTGATGATGAGCAGTATCATGGCAATACCGGTGATTCCATCTGAAAGCCATTTCATTACAGTAGGCATACTTATGCCTCTTCGTATTCCAAAAAAATAAACAGCAAACAATACTGATATCAGCAAGGCAATGTTGGGGTTCCCTAAAAAAAGGATAACAGTTTTAACTGTTCCTGACTCTTTAAAAAATGTATCTACTACAACAGCCTGTGCGATAAATAGTACCGGCATTAGGGCAATCATGAAACTTGAAAATGCTGTTGGAGGATTGAAAGGTTCTTCCGGTTTAGCGATCAGGGTTCTTTCGTTGGATTCAGTACCAATGTTTTTAAGAATTCTACCAAGAAAAGGTCCGGCAATAATAACGATGGGTATCACCAGTATTAAGCCATAGACCAGTGTTAGTCCCAGGTCGGCAGAGAATGCATTAACCAGAACTACTGGTCCCGGATGAGGAGGTAAAAAACAATGCGTTGCTGAAAGTGAAGCGGCAGTTGGAATAGCAATGTATAGCAAGGGTAATCCGGTTTTTCGGGCAACAGAAAAGACTAACGGAACAAGAATGATAAATCCCGCATTATAATAGAGGGGGAGACCAACCAGAAACCCCGTGAGCAAAACCGCCCATTGAACATGACGTTCGCCAAAATTTTTTATGAGGTTGGATGTGATTTGATTGATTGCACCACTTGCTTCCAGTATTTTACCCAGTACAGCACCAAGACATAAAATCAAAACAAGTCCACTGAGTGTGCTGCCAACCCCTTTTTCAATGGACACTACAAGTGCGGAAGGTTGCATGCCCAGAAGAAGTCCGACAAGGATGGCTACGATGAGCAAGGATAAAAACGGACTGATTTTTTTGTACGTCAGGTAAACCTGCAGGGCAACACCAAAAGCGATGATAAGGAGCGGCATCAGTGAACAGTATTTATAAGTGTTCCGATATTATCGATTTTTATTCGGATTTCATCATCAGAATTTAAGGTAAAATCGTTTGGGGGCACTATGCCAGTACCCGTCATAATCAAGCAACCGAAGGGAAAAGAACATTCTCTGTACACGAACGATGTGAGTTCTTCAAACGATCTCTTCATTTGACTGATGGCAATCGAGTCGGAGAAAATAATTTTATCGTTTCGCAGAATATCGAGTTGAATGGAGGTTGATGGATCAAGTGGTTTATTGGTAATGTATAGGCAAGGGCCGATTGCTGCGCAACCATCATAGGTTTTTGCTTGTGGAAGGTAGAGTGGGTTTTCGCCTTCAATGCTTCGGCTGCTCATATCATTGCCTATGGTGTAACCAATTATTTTTCCGGAAGAGGTAACCATCAGCGTAAGCTCAGGTTCGGGCACATCCCAGGTTGAATCTTTTCTGATTCTTACTTTGCCTCCATGTCCTACAATCCGGTGGGGCAATGCCTTAAAAAATACTTCGGGCCGATCAGCTTCATATACGCGTGCATAAAAATCTCCGCCACCTGAAGTTTTGGATTCTTCTTGCCGGCCTTGTTTGCTGCGCAGGTAGGTAACACCACATGCCCATAATTCCTGATTGGCTATAGGTGGTTGAATCTTTCCTTCGAAAAGTTCTTTACTTATTTCTATGATGGTGGATGAACGCGTTAGTTGTTGTGCTTTGCTGAAGAGATTATCGTCATTAATGAATGTATCCCAATTCTCCTTTATTAAAAGAAATTCTTCTTCCCTTTCCAATACAATTCCCCATGAAGTTTTAAATAAATTCATGACAACTAGTGTAAATCACCTTTTACTTCTGCACCTGAACCTCCTCGCAAAATATCAAAGTCGCAACCTACATCAGCCTGTTGCACATGATCAAGGAAAAATTTCACATAGCCTCGTTCGGTATGCGGTGGAGGAGGGGACCAGTTTGCTCTTCGTTTTTTTAGCTCTTCATCACTTACTGCCAGTTGAAGTTTTCGTTTTTCGATATCGAGTTCTATTATATCACCATCTTTTACCAATGCGAGTGTTCCGCCAATGGCAGATTCGGGTGAGATATGAAGAACAACAGTTCCACCAGCCGTACCGCTCATACGTCCATCTGAAATGCGGATCATATCGCGAACGCCTTTTTGAAGAAGCTTTTCAGGTAGATCAACATTTCCAACTTCAGGCATTCCTGGATAGCCAACCGGCCCGACATTCTTCAATACAATCACGCAGCTTTCATCTATGTCAAGAGTCGGATCATCAATTCGTGCATGGTAATCGTCCATGGTTTCAAACACCACCGCGCGACCGCGATGCTTCATCAATTCTTTTGAAACAGCAGAAGGTTTAATTACCGCTCCGTTTTCGCACAAATTTCCTTTTAATACTACAATACCAGCTTCCGTTTGCAAAGGTTGATCCAATGAAGCAATTACATCGCGGTTGTAACAGGGCGGATTAACATTGTTTTCACCAATGGTCTTCCCGTTAACCGTGATGGCTTTGGCGTGTAAATGTTTCTTAAGCTCATCAATTACTACGGGCAGGCCACCCGCATAATAGAAATCTTCCATCAGGTATTTGCCAGACGGCTTCAGGTTTACAAGCAATGGAATTTTACTTCCGATGGAATCGAAATCCTCCAGTTTCAAATCAACACCTATTCTTCCGGCAATGGCGAGTAAGTGAATGATGAAATTGGTTGATCCACCCACACCGGCATTTACAACGATGGCGTTTTCGAAAGCTTTTCGTGTTAAGATTTTAGAGATTTTTAAATCTTCTCTTACCATCTCAACTATTCTTCTTCCGGAAAGATGAGCCATTACTTTTTTGCGTGCATCTACTGCAGGTATGGCAGCTGCTCCCGGCAATGTCAGGCCAAGGGCTTCTACCATGCACGCCATGGTTGATGCAGTTCCCATAGTCATGCAGTGCCCTTGACTTCTTGCCGCGCCTACTTCAGCTTCGTGAATGTCTTCATCGGAGTATTTTTCTACGGATCTTTTTTCCTTGATCATCCAGTTGAACGAGCCCGAGCCGATACATTCCCCCCGGAAGCGACCGTTTAACATCGGGCCACCAGGCACAACAATGGTTGGCAGGTCAACACTGCATGCACCCATAACCGTTGACGGTGTGGTTTTATCACAACCGGTTAACAATACAACACCATCGATGGGGTTAGCCCGAATAGATTCTTCCACATCCATGCTGGCCAGATTGCGGAAGAGCATGGTAGTAGGCCGCATGATCGTTTCGCCAAGCGAAGTGACCGGAAACTCCAGCGGAAATCCTCCGGCTTCGCGCACACCACGCTTTACAACTTCAGCAAAATCACGCAAGTGTCCGTTACAAGGCGTTAACTCCGACCACGTGTTACAAATTCCTATAACAGGTTTGTCTTTAAAGTAATCATCGGGGTAGCCCTGGTTGCGCAACCACGAGCGATGCACGAAACCCATCTTGTCGGATTTTCCAAACCAGTCGTAGCTTCTGAGTTCCTTAGTCATAAAAATTACTTTTCTGTTGTGAATGGTGAAGCTGGTAATCCTTCTTTGTTATATAGATTTACATCAGGATTATCAGCCCATGCATAGCGTACATATACAGGACTTGAAATAATGTCGCTCCAGACAATTACTTTATCTCCTTCTATTTTAGCCTTAGCCCAAATGAATTTTTTGTCTGCACCGGCAATTGCAAATTCGCGGGGCATTTCATTATCGTTTGTTACTATGCCACTTCCTATTTGGTTAAAGGATAATGTGATTTCATTTCCTTCAATGGTTGCTTCTTTATAAATCGGTCCAGAGTGGACAATATTTTCGTGGTAAGCGATTTTAAAAGCAGCCAGTGCCATTCGCTCGCCCACGTCTTTCTTATTGTCGGGATGAATATCATTCCATTCGCCAAGGTCGATGTTTACTGTCATGGCTGTGTTAGGAACGGATAAGGCTTTACGTTGTGACTCCCTTAGTCTAGCCCAGTTGCTTTCTGAAGGCAGGTAGGTGTATTCCATAAATCCAGGAAGTTGCGCATAGATAAAAGGTGTGTTAGACTGCTGCCATTTATTTCTCCAGTCGGTGATTAGTGCCGGCAGTAATCTGGCGTATTCATCCGGCCGTCCGGCATTGCTTTCTCCCTGGTACCAAAGCATGCCTTTGATCGTGTACCTGATCAACGGTGCTACCATGGCATTATATAACGCTGAGGGTTGGTTTTGTGCAGCAATGGAAGGAGGGCCGGGTGGAAGAGGTACAAATACATCGCCAACCTTATATTGCCAGTAACCTTTTAGGTCGATAGTATCCTTGTCTGTAAACAGGTAGTAAGGTTTGTCTGGAACGAACCCACCTTTACCAGCTTGATTAGTTACTCGTATTACAAAAATATTTTTACCGGGCTTCAAAATATCAGCTGGTACAGCGTAACGTCTTTGCGGATATTGGTAAGTGGTATTACCAACCTGCTTGCCATTAATGTAAAGTACATCAGCATCAACAATTCTTCCCAAAAATACTTTTCCTGCTTTATCTGTCATAGATGCAGGGACATCAATTTCTTTTCGGTACCATACTACACCATTCAAGTCCTTAAGCCCCTGATCTTCCCAAT
>CAZCRJ010000103.1:0-7930 GCA_964501015.1 uncultured Roseivirgaceae bacterium
CGTTGCCTTCCACGTATTCCTTACCATCTTCAACACATATTTTGCTGGAACACGAATTTTCATTTATTGAGGAAATTCTGTTTGATGGTGACGATGCCTTTACATTACCGGTAACATTGCCTCTTGCTTCGGGAAAGTTATTCCGGGCACTCTTTCACTTCATTATCTCACCCAACGCGCCCTGACGCACATCTCTTCATTTCACGATTGAAATGAAAGGATATTGCGTATGTATTCTCCATTATCAGATTATCTATTTTAAATTTTGAATTAATTAACTGTTATGCAAAACAAAGGATTTGTAATTTTTTTAACGCTTATCGTTACAGCGTTGTGTCTGTATTACCTGTCGTTTACATTCGTATCGAACAGGGTACAGCAAGATGCCATAACCTATGCAACCAATGCCGATGGTGTAATTGACCTTGGCAAAAAACAGGTTTACCTGGATTCCGTCTGGAGCAAGCCAGTATATAATTTGTTTGGTGCTGAGTTCACCTATAAGGAAGTAAAGGATAATGAGCTGAGTAGAGGCCTGGATTTACAGGGAGGTATGCACGTTACCCTTGAAGTATCACCTATAGATATAGTAAAAGGCTTAAGTGGTAATAACAAAGACTCGGCTTTTGTTAAAGCTATTGTTAAGGCACAGCAGAGACAAAAAAGCTCACAGGAGCGTTTTAGTTCTTTATTTTTTGAGGCATATAGAGAGGATAATCCGGGTGAACGTCTTGCGCCAATTTTTTCCTCTACTAATACCCGTGGCCGCATTAGCCTGAATGATACTGATGACCAGGTAATAGCCGTTGTAGAAGAAGAGATTGAACGCGCTATTGACCGGTCGTACACCATTCTTAAAAATCGTATCGATCAGTTTGGAACATCACAACCAAACATTCAGCGACTTCCGGGTACTGGAAGAATTCAGATTGAAATACCGGGAGCGGATAACCCTGCACGGGTAAGGAAACTTTTACAAGGTGTAGCACGACTAGAGTTTTGGGATGTTATCGATCCTAATGATATTAACAGCTCATTGATGGCAATCAATGCAGCATTAGTAAAGGAACAGCAGGGCAAGCAGGCTCTAGCAGCGAAAGGTACACCCACAAAAGCTGAGGAGGCAGTTCCAGTTCAAGCCGACAACGTATCTGAACTTGAAAAGCAATTACAAACAGCCTCTACAACGGACTCTACAACACAAGGTCTTGACTCACTTCAAAACCTTGGTGTGTCAGCATTATTCGCCAAGAGTATACCTTCAGGAACTTTTCGTTATGACATAAGAGACACTACAGAAATCAACCGCATTTTCAAGCGCCCTGAAATGAAAAATCTGTTACCCCGTAATGTTGGCGTATACTGGGGCAATAAAACGGATAAGGATTTTGGACCAGAAGCGTTGCAATTGTATTTCCTTGATCAGGGCCGTTCCGGTCAGCCTAAAATTACCGGTGAAGTAATTAATGATGCCCGTCAGGATTTAGATGAATATACACGCCCTGCAGTTAGCATGACCATGAATGCTACCGGTACCAGAATCTGGGCGAAAATGACAGCAGAAGCGGCCAGTAAAACACCACGTGGCCGCATAGCCATTGTTCTGGATAATGCTGTGTATTCTGCTCCATCTGTTAACGGTGAAATCCCTAACGGTAATTCACAGATCTCCGGAAACTTTACAGTTGAAGAAGCAAAGGATCTCGCGAACATTCTCAAAGCTGGTTCGTTGCCAGCGCCTACAAAAATTGTGGAAGAGGCGATAATCGGACCAACGCTGGGTGAAGTAGCGCGTAACCAGGGATTACTTTCTACCGCTGCAGGTTTATTATTAGTGGTGCTGTTTATGATAGCGTATTATGCTCGCGGAGGTATTGTAGCAAATATTGCATTGCTCTTCAACATCTTTTTCATCTTGGGTATTCTCGCCCAGTTTAACGCTTCGCTTACTTTACCCGGTATTGCTGGTATCGTGCTTACTATTGGTATGGCCGTGGATGCAAACGTGTTGATTTTCGAACGGATTAAGGAAGAGATGGCTCATGGCCGGAGATTAAAAGATGCTATTAAGGTTGGTTACGAGCGTGCTTTCTGGACCATTTTCGACTCCAACTTAACTACGCTCCTCACTGCGTTCTTCCTTTTCGTTTTAGGCCAAGGTCCGATTAAAGGGTTTGCTATTACCTTAATGATTGGTATCATGACATCATTTTTTACAGCGGTGTATGTGTCAAGAGTCATTGTTGAGTGGATGACACGCAAAGGTGATGAAAGTAATATATCCTTTGATACCGCAATCTCCCGATTAGTGAAGAAGCGTAAAACTTTTGAGTTTGTAAAGAACAGCCGCAAGGCATACATCGCCTCTAGTCTATTTATCGTGATTGGACTAAGCATGTTGCTTGTTAAGGGGCTGAACTTTGGTGTAGATTTTAAGGGTGGCCGTGCCTATGTAGTGTCGTTTAGCAAACCAGTAGTGGCTACAGATCTTAAGTTGCGCTTGTCTGAAACATTTGAGAACGCTGGTACCGAAGTGAAAAACTATGGCAGCAACACGATTGTAAAGGTAACTACTGCCTATAAGATTGATGATGACAGTGATGTAGCCGATGAGCAGGTAAAGCAGCGACTTATAGAAGGAATCCAGGCCATAACCGGGAAGCAATATACGGATCAGGCAACGTTGGTAGACGATACGAATTTTGCCATTCCAAGCTCATCAAAAGTAGTCGCTACGGTTGCTGAGGATATAAAGAACTCGGCATTGGAAGCCAGTTTGTTTTCTTTGGTAGGGATATTCATCTACATACTAATGCGTGTTCGTAAGTGGCAATACAGTGCAGGTGCTATTGTGGCGACTGTTCACGATACACTTTTTGTATTTGCAGCATTTGCCATTGTGGGAATATTCGGTGTCAACTTCGAAATTGATCAGGTGTTTGTAGCCGCAATCTTAACCATCATTGGATATTCCATAAATGATACCGTGATTATCTTCGATCGTATTCGGGAATATATCGGATTTGGCGCCACGCATGATAGAGAGAAAATCGTAAACGATGCAATTAACGATACCCTTGCCCGTACCATTATCACCGCAGGTACTACCTTATTGGTGGTGCTGGTGTTGTTACTATTTGGCGGAGAGGTATTAAGAGGATTCGCCTTTGCATTATTTATTGGGGTGTTGGTGGGAACGTACTCTTCCGTATTTATTGCCGCGCCAATCGTTATTGATTTGGATAAGGAAAAGGAAGTAAAGCCTAAGGAATCAAGGAAAGTACCCGCATCGGTATAGTTGAATGAACAATTAATGAAAAGCCCCGATTAAAAGTTCGGGGCTTTTTTAATGTGCTTTCTCTACACGTAATCCGACTGATACAATGCCGCGTAAAGTATCGGTGCGCATAAATTGTTCGTACCGCATGGAGTAGGTGCCGGGTTCTTGAAAAGTAAAGTTTTCTAATAAAGCAAACCGATGTTCATAAATATCGCCAAGCCCGCTGTTTCCCAAGGGCCTGCCGGTTTTCTTATCAAACAGAAACTCAGAAGTAAGTTTTCGCTGAATAGAATTTCCGCTTTCACTGGTCAGGTAGTAGGTAAAATAAATGTTTGAATTCTGATAGGAAGATTCGTTACGTACCGTAAAGTATAGATTGTATTTCCTATTGATATCATCAATCACAAAATCGAATGTTGGATGATCCAGTGCCAGCCAATACCGTTGCCGGAAGTCTGTATTCTTTTCATATAGCCGGCTTTCATCACAGTTGGTCAGTAATACTGCACCTGCCAGGAGTAGGGGTAATGCTTTCATCCCTGTTTTTTAGGTTGGTTGGGATTTCTTTTTCCCGGATTTCTTTTCTTCTTTCTTTTTTTACCGGAACGCTGAAATTTTTTGTCTAATTGTTCCAGGTCACGGTTCAGCGTTTGTATTGGAATTTTCTCCTCCACTTTATCGGCCAGTAAGGTGGCCGGTTTTTTCCCGGCACGGTTCAACTCCAGAATCTCATTAACCCGATCAACATTTAACGGATACCAGGTATTTTCTTCACTATACCCAAACCACATAATCCTTTTGAAAATATCTGTTTTCTGTAGCCTTGCTTCTCCTTGTTCGGTAACCAGCGACCGTTCGATTTTAGGAATGCTTTGCAGCGCATCCATATAGGTTTCCAATTCATAATTAAGACAGCATTTCAACCGCCCGCACTGCCCGGATAATTTGCTCGGGTTTAGCGATAGGTTTTGATACCTGGCGGCACTAGTGGAAACGTTTTTGAAATCACCTAACCAGGTGGAGCAGCATAATTCACGCCCGCATACGCCAATACCACCAAGGCGGCCAGCTTCCTGGCGTAAACTGATCTGGCGCATTTCAACCCGTATCTTAAATTCGCCTGCAAGAATTTTGATGAGCTCACGGAAGTCTACACGATCTTCAGCAGAATAATAAAATATTGCCTTGGTGTTATCTGCCTGGTATTCAACATCCGATAATTTCATTTGAAGGTTCAATTGCCGGACAATTTCACGGGTACGGTAAAGGGTCGGAAGTTCACGCTTTTTAACTTCTTCATATTTTTCCAGGTCTTTCAAATGCGCCAACCGATAGATCTTTTTGATTTCGTTATCGTTGGCAATTTTTTTCTTCTGTATTTGCAGGCGGACCAATTCGCCCTGCATGGAAATGTACCCCAAGTGATGTCCGTTGGGTATTTCAACGATAATAGCATCACCGGTTATAAGATTAAGCTTGTCGATATTCCGGTAAAAGTCCTTTCTGCCATTCTTAAAACGAACCTCCACAATATCAAATGTATTACTGCCCGGCATTTCCATGTTCGAAAGCCAGTCGAACACATTCATTTTATTGCATCCACCCGTCTGACAGGCTCCGTTATTGTTACAGCCGGCTACTTTTCCATCCTTTTCAGTTCCACACGCACAGCTCATTTTTATCTCTAATTAATCGTACAAGTATCAATTTGTTGGCTACTGGTTGGTTTGCAGTGCTAGCAAATCAAGCCCAATATCTTTCCTGTAATATAGTCCTTCCCAGGTAAGTTTGGCAACCCCTGAATAGGCTTTTTCGCGGGCTGTCTCAAGACTGTCACCCATTCCTGTTATAGCGATCACCCGTCCTCCATCAGTTACCGTATTGGATTCTGAGGTTTTGGTGCCTGCCTGAAAAATGTGTGCATCAGTTGGCGATTTTAAGCCTGTAATGACCTTCTCTTTTTCGTAATCTCCGGGGTATCCGCCTGAAACCATAACTACGGTAACCGCATGTTGCGGATCTTGCTGAACCATATAATCGTGTAAACTTCCATTTGCACAAGCCAGCAGCAATTCCATAAGGTCATTCGTAATACGGGGTAACACTACCTGTGTTTCAGGGTCGCCCATGCGAACATTGTATTCAATGACAAATGGCTCTCCGCCACAATTCATTAGGCCGATGAAAATAAAGCCTTTAAATGGAATATTTTCTTTTTGCAGCCCATTAATGGTAGGCTTCACAATCTTTTCTTCTACTTTTTTCAAGAATGCAGCATCAGCAAAAGAAACAGGAGAAACTGCACCCATACCACCCGTGTTAGGTCCGGTATCACCATCGCCTATACGTTTATAGTCTTTTGCTTCAGGAAGTATGACATAGTCTTTACCATCTGTAAGGACAAATACCGAAAGTTCAATGCCAGACAGAAATTCTTCCACCAGAACTTTTGTACTGGCTTCGCCAAACTTTTTATCCACCAGCATGTCATGCATGATGTGCTTTGCTTCATCCATGTTTTCGGTAATAATCACTCCTTTTCCGGCAGCAAGGCCATCGGCCTTTAATACTACTGGAGGAGTACATGTTTCCAGGTAGGTTAGTGATAAAGCGATATCCTTTGCACCGAAAGTTTTTGCTTTCGCAGTAGGGATACCGTGACGGACCATAAATTGCTTTGAGAAATCTTTACTGCCTTCCAGCCGGGCACCCGACATACCAGGGCCAACCATTGGAATGGATTGTAATGGAGGGTTATTTTCAAAATAATCGCGGATACCATTTACCAGCGGAACTTCCGGTCCTACTACAACTAAATTAATATTATTACTCAGGCAAAACTTTCCCAACTGCTCAAAATCATCAATTGCAATAGGCACGTTTGTAGCCACACAAGCGGTACCAGCGTTACCTGGGGCCACAAAGATTTTTGTGCACTTCGGGCTTTGCTTTAACTTCCAGG
This sequence comes from uncultured Roseivirgaceae bacterium, assembly GCA_964501015.1. Lineage (GTDB taxonomy): Bacteria > Bacteroidota > Bacteroidia > Cytophagales > Cyclobacteriaceae > UBA2336. The sequence goes on from CAZCRJ010000103.1 coordinate 6,243, forward strand.
CGAATGCATGCTCGCGACCGCCATTTCCAATTATCAAAACATTCATGATCGGGTTTAAAGGCTTCAAAGATGGGGATTCAAGGCACAAGATTCAAGGCCTGATGAAAACCATCAGGCCCTGAGAAAATGTGTTATTGGGCATATTCACTCATGAAGTGAATTCGCATGAGCCTGATTTCTTCTTCTGTATAATCCGCTAACGATTCATCGTTAAGTGCAGTATCAAGGCTGTCGGTTTCCGCATTCATAAAATAGTCATGTATATCATCCTGTTTCTGCGGATCGATGAGCGCTTCCAGGTAATAATTCAGATTAAGTTTTGTTCCGGAATAACAGATGTTTTCAATTTCAGTTAACAGCTCTTCGAATGAAAGATTAGTCAGTTCTGCTATTTCTTCCAGATCAACTTTTTTATCAACTTGCTGAATAATGAAAATCTTTGTTTTGGATTTATTAACAGATGATTTTACAACGACTTCTGTGGCTGTTTCAATATCATTGTCGTCAACGTATTGCTGAATTAGCACTAGAAATTCTTTTCCGAATTTATTGACCTTACCCATGCCAACACCATTCACAGAAGCAAGATCTTCTTTCGTTGTGGGGTAGGTGGTGGCCATTTCCTCCAATGATGGATCCTGGAAGATCACATATGGAGGCAGGTTTTTTTCCTTGGCAATTTTCTTACGAAGTGATTTCAGCATTTCAAAGAGCCTGTCATCGTACGCCTTCGCATTCACTGGTGCTCGCTCTGATGATACTTCTTCGTCTTCTATGTCTGTAGTGAAATCATGATCACGAGCCAGTTCAATAGCGTGCGGCTTTTTAAGGAAAGCTTCCCCTTTTTTAGAAATTTTAAGTACGCCAATGTTATCAATGTCTTTGTCGAGGTATTGATAAATAAGCGTTTGACGCACAACAGATTTCCAATAGTCTACATCTTCATCTCCACCTTTTCCGTAAATGGTTAAATCAAAATGGCCATAGCTCTTCACATATTCATCTTCAATTCCTCTGATCACATTGACGAGGTGATTTAATCCAAAGCGTTCGTTAGTTTGTTTTACTGCCTGAAGCACAAGTTTCACTGCCTCTGTACCATCAAATCGTTCGCGAGGGTGTACGCAGTTATCGCACATGCCACAATTGTCTTGCTTAAACTCTTCTCCGAAATAGTGCAAGAGTTGCCTTCTGCGGCATACAGGAGATTCCGCATAATACTCCATTTCCTGAAGAAGGATGCGCGCATTTTCCCGTTCCTGAACCGACTTGTCTTTATTGAATTTTTCGAGTTTGTTTAAATCGTTGTGGCTATAAAACATTAAGCAATATCCCTCCAGTCCATCACGTCCTGATCTTCCCGTTTCCTGGTAATATCCTTCCAGTGATTTCGGTACATCGTAGTGAATTACGAATCGCACATCAGGTTTATCGATGCCCATACCAAAAGCAATGGTGGCAACAATGATGTCGGTTTCTTCATTAAGAAAATCATCCTGATTTTTTTCACGCACATCAGGATCAAGCCCGGCATGATAAGGTGCTGCCTTAAAACCATTAACAGAAATCATTTTCGCGATTTCTTCAACTTTCTTTCGACTCAAACAATAGATGATCCCAGACTTGCCCTTATTGTCGCGAAGAAATTTAATAAGCTGCTTCTTTGTTTCTTTTTTTGGACGTACTTC
>CAZCRJ010000104.1:0-7872 GCA_964501015.1 uncultured Roseivirgaceae bacterium
CGGCTGCAGTTCTTCACACCAGTAAATTTTACATCGCCAATTGTAAAATTTTTCCAGTTGTCTTCTTCATAAGGCTCACCTCCCGTAAATACAAAATTCGGGCGGAAGCGTTGCATGGTTATCGGCACCTGTAAACGACTATTCAAATCATCCAGTGATGCCTGTCCAATTATCAGGAAAGGATAGCCATCCGCAAGATTCACATTTTCGTTTCTTTTGGCATATTCCTTATCAACAGGCCGTGAATTTGTTTCAGGGAAATACATCAACCTGCACTTCAACCTGAGTTGCTTTGAGAACCATTGACTGAGTTGCTTATCCACTTCAACAGCCTGTACCTGATCGTCCCAAATAATCACCTGCTCAACGTGAGATGAAAAGGTTTTCATACTGAATTGAGCATCTTCCTGATTGGTCTTGTGCAGTATTGTTAATTGTTCATTGTTCATTACTATTTGAAAAAGAGCAAGTTGCGGATGTTCGCGCTGTGTAATAAACCTATTTTGTTCATCCACCAGCATCCATCGCCTGTCAAACTCCAGTCCCTTTTCCAGCACATGGGCCTGCTGCAAGCGTATACCGCCCAGGGATTTGATGGGGTAGATCCAGATTTCACTGAGCGAATATTCGGCCATGGTTAAAACAATAAGCAAACATACAAAAGTATGCGTCCTTTCATTAAGGGAATAGGATGGAGAACTTTCGTGGGAATTAGTTGTTTAGATAGTAACTTCACAGAATATGAAACAAACTGTAATACTTATTAGTCTCACCTTATTGTATTCCTGTATGAATGGACAAGACATGAAATCAAAGATCATTGAAAATGAAAATCCAAAACCAATGGAGCAGAAAGTGTTTAAATCTGACGATGAATGGAAGAAAAGCTTATCGCCAGAGCAATACCATGTTTTACGTGAGAAAGGAACGGAGCGACCATTTACCGGAAAGTATTATAAAACCAATGATAAAGGTGTGTATTCCTGTGCTGCGTGTAATGCCGAGTTATTCACTTCCGATATGAAATTTGATTCAGATTGCGGTTGGCCAAGTTTTGACAGGGCAATAGAAGGTGGCAAAATTAAATACACAACTGACCGAGCCTTTGGCATGGTGCGCACTGAAATTTTATGTGCCACTTGCGGTTCCCATCTGGGCCACATTTTTGATGACGGGCCAACCCTTACTGGAAAACGGTATTGTGTGAATTCACTATCGCTTACTTTTTACAAGGAGGATAACGAAAAGAAGAATTAAACCTTACTCATCTTTCGTAGAAACGAATTATGAGTTGGTGGTTAATCACTTTAAATTCTACTTATACATCTTTTCATAATACTCATCAGCCATACGACCGCTGTCAAAGTAGGGAACCACGTCTCTCATACCGGCCTTCATCATCGTTATCCACTTTTCAGGGTTATTGTAGTACATCGGAATAATTTCATTCTCGAGTAAATCGTAAAGACGATTTGCTTCTTCTTTGTCCTTGTCGTTCACTGAAAGGTCGTCAGCTGCTGCCTCAATAATAAAGGCGTTCTTTCCGTGCTTGGCAAATTCAGGCACCCATCCATCGGGTATTGAGCAATTAATGGATCCATTCATAGCGGCTGTCATGCCCGAAGTACCCGATGCTTCGTGGTAAAGCCTGGGGTTGTTCAGCCATACATCCGAGCCTCTTTTCAAATGACCAGAAAGCCATAATTCATACCCGGTTAGAATGGTGCAGTTTTTAAGGCCGTGAATCTTCCAATGAATTTCATTGAAGATGTTGATGCTATCAAAATCTTCAGGATAGGGTTTACCTGCCCAGATTATCTGAACGGGGTAATCTTTATTCGATATAATTTTAGTGAACCTCTCGAAATCACGAAGCAACAGGTTGGCGCGTTTGTACCCCGCAAATCGTCTTGCCCATACAATGGTTAGTACGTTTTCATCAAATAGTTTGCCGGTTTGATTAGCCACCACACGAAATAATTTTTTCTTGAGCATTTTTTTACGGCTCACCAGTTTTTCATCATCGTCTTTAGCCAATGCTTTCTCCAACATGTAATCATGCCAGTAGGTTTTATTTTGTGCGTTAGTTATTCCATCAATGGTGCAAATGCCGCTATAATCCTTCCACATGTCGCGTGCAACTTGTCCATGTAGTTGCGAAACACCGTTTGCTTTTTTGGCAATACGCAAGGCAGTAAGTGTATAGTTTAGCGTTCCGTTTTCTGGATAAACATACTCCTCTATTTGTTTCATAGTTAACCCGTTGAAAAAACTCATTTTTTCAAGCAAGGTTAGATTGTGTTCTTCATTCCCGGCCTTTTCGGGAGTATGGGTGGTAAACACTACGCGCTTGCGTACTTCTTCCAGGCTTTTATATTTATCTAACAAGTAAAAGCATAGGGGCAGTGCGTGCCCTTCATTCATGTGATAGATTTCAGTTTCGCGACCTAACACTTCCAGTAATTTAGCTCCTCCGGCACCCAACAAAATTGATTGTGAAATACGGGTTGCTTCGTTCGGATCATAAAGCCGATGACTGATTGTTCTGGCAAGGTGATCGTTCTCTGCTATGTCGGTGCTCAACAAAAAGAGGGGTGCACTCTTAAAAACAGAAGGTTTCAATAAATATGCTTTTACGTAAACACGCGCATCGTGAATGGTTATTGGAAAAAGTATTCCAGTGTCGGTTAAAAAGGAATATTCTTTGTTTCGAAAACCAACCCGCATACTCTGATCTTCATTGCGCTCCTGGTCATAGTATCCCTTTTTCCAAAGTATACCGATACCAATTAAATTCTGCTTTAGTTCAAAGGCACTTCGCATATGGGAACCTGCCAGGAAACCTAACCCTCCAGAGTAGATTTTTAATGGCTGGTCAATAGCAAACTCCATTGAGAAGTAGGCTACCGGCTTCGAATAGGTTGATTTGAATTTGTACGGAAAGAGTGTTGTTAAATCTATCATGGTATGAAGTAAAAGGTGCGAAGCTAACAAATCAGCGCGCATTCAGTTAAAACTTTTTGAGAGGGGTTTTTGCAAACGATTGAAAATGTTTAATCGGGTGATAGCGTGTGTAATTGCTTGAGCAAGCTTTCAAGTGTATGGAATGATTGGCCCCCATAATGCCAGGATAATTCATTATTTATTCTCGAAACAGATATGGTTTTCACGGATGAATCATTAACCCTATAGCCGGAGCGTTCCAAGGCATTCTTAGTCCATAAATAAGCATGTCCTTCACCGCTCAGGCCTACAGTAACATTACGCCAGGGGTCGTGGAAGACCTTCCCGGTTTTAAGATCAAATCCCTTGAATTTAAAGATTTCATCAAAGGCACCATTTAACACAAGATCTTCCGGTATGCCGGTGAGAATATTTCGTTCATGGCCTGCCAACCAAATCAGGTCAGCAGTTTGTAAGGCAAGGTCAAGTTCATGAGTGGCTACGAGTATTCCACGGTTTGTTTCCCGTGTAAGGGTTCTTAGCAGGTTCATAATTTCAACCCTATTGTTCAGATCCAAGTGTGCTGTTGGCTCATCTAATAATAGTAGAGGTGTCTGCTGTGCCAGCGCCCGTGCAATCATAGCCATCTGCAATTGTCCATCGCTTAACTCATATAGTTTTTTATTCACGAGATGCGTTATTCGCGTGAGCTCAATAGATTCCAGAATAGTTCGTTGATCATCCTTATTTAACCGCATAGTCCAGTCTATATATGGGTACCTGCCATAGGTTACCAATTCATAAACCGACATGTTTACAGCAGTAATTCGATCCGTTAATACTAATCCGATTTGTTTTGACGTATCGGTTAATACTCCTCCAAAGGGTAGCTCCAGGTTGGCTCCTGCAGAGATGCTCCCCGTAATTGAATTCTGAATTCCCGCCAAGGTTCTGATCAGGGTAGATTTACCAACCCCGTTCGGACCCATAAAGCATACTAAGGTTCCGGCCTCAATGGAAAGGGATAAGTTTTCCAGTAAAACGGTTTGCATTTTACGTTCTGAATATCCAACGGAAAGTGCTTCCATGTGAAGAAGCACCTTACCGGTATCTGGCCTGCCATCTAATATGGAGTTGGTCATACGCGTAATTTTTTACTTCGAACGATTACCCAGATCACAACGGGTGCCCCCAGCAAAGCTGTAATAGCATTTATAGGAAGTACGTAGGCACTTCCTGGCAATTGTGCCAGAGAATCACAGAAAAGCATGAAAATCGCCCCACTTATAGCAACCCCGGGTATTAGTACTTTATGGTTGGTTGTATTAATAAGGAGTCTGGCCAGATGAGGAACGGCCAATCCAACAAATGCTATAGGTCCGCAGAAGGCAGTGACGGACCCTGCCAGTAATGAAGTACTCAGTATAATAATTACACGCGTTCGCTGTAAATTAAGCCCCAGACTTTGCGCATAGTGTTCACCTAATAACCAAGAATTTAATGATTTAGACTGAGAAAGGCTTAGCACAAGGCCACTTAGAAATACAAGGCTAAGAATACCGATCTCCAGCCAATTCAACCCCCCCATGCTGCCAAAGGTCCAGACCAGGAAATAATGTTGGTCTTCTGCACGGCTTGAAAACTGGAGTACACTTACAAGCGATGAGGTACCAGCACCTATCATTAACCCTACCAGGAGCAATGAAGTATTGTCCTTTAAGTTTCTGGCCACCACCATAACCAAAAGAAAGATAAATCCGGCACCAAACGTTGCTGCTACAATGATGGAAAAGGAGCCATGAAGAAAAGCACCCCCAAGGCTTCCAACCATAATTGTTAGTGCCACGGCAAGACTTGCCCCTGCACTTAACCCCAGCACATCCGGACCCGCGAGTGGATTTCGGAACAGCGTCTGCATCATCAATCCTCCCAGCGACAGGGCCCCTCCCGCCAGTATACAGGTTAACGATTTAGTCAGTCGAAAATCAATCAGAATGTTTTTCCATACCAGATTTTCCTGGGTCAACCCAACCAGAATTGAAACAATAGATCGAAGGGGTATCTGAACACTTCCCAAGGAAATATTGATCAGAAAGAATAGGACCAATAACCCGATAAGCAAGGGCCAGACATGCTGTTTGATAATTGGATGCATTACAATTTACTGTGCGGCAATGATACTTATAAAATGCGTTTTTTGATGATGCTTCACACAGAATGGTCTTAGAATACGTCAGCCAACCCACATTTATACAGGGGTTTACAAAAATTTTAAATCCCACATTTGTTACCTATTCTTTATGTTCTATCTTTGCAGTCCTTTTTGCGTCAAGAAGGCGCAAAATCCTGAAAAACAGCATAAAAAGGTTAGAACCATGCCTGGAATTATAGGACGAAAAGTAGGAATGACCAATGTTTATAGCACCGAAGGCGAGAGCATCGCATGTACGGTGATTGAAGCGGGTCCCTGCGTAGTCACACAAGTAAAAAATGTTGAAACTGACGGTTACCGTTCAGTTCAACTTTCTTTTGGTGAGAAAAAAGAAAAAAATTCTACCAAAGCAGAAATCGGCCATTTCAAAAAAGCCGGAACAACTCCCAAGAAAAACATAGTAGAATTCCGCGACTTCCGTAAGGAGTATGATGGTATGGTCGAACTTGGTAAGGAGATCCTGGTTCAAGATGTCTTCGCTGAGGGAGATTTCGTTGATGCTGTCGGAACGTCCAAAGGCCGCGGTTTCCAAGGTGTTGTAAAACGCCATGGTTTTAGCGGTGTAGGAGAGGCAACCCACGGACAACATAACCGCCTTCGTGCACCCGGCTCAATGGGTAATGCCTCCTTTGCTTCGCGTGTAATCAAGGGCAAGCGTTTGCCGGGTCGTATGGGTAATGATCGCGTTAAGGTTACCAACCTTAAAGTGGTTAAGATCATGCCTGATCAAAACCTGATAATCGTTAGCGGGTCAGTTCCTGGCGCGAAAAATTCAACAATAATACTTCAGAAGTAATGGAACTCGCAGTTTTAAAATATAGTGGCGAGCAAACCGGAAAGAACATTAATCTTTCGGATGCTGTATTTGCAATTGAGCCAAACGATCATGCAATCTATCTGGATGTTAAGAGTTTCCTCGCCAACCAGCGTCAGGGTACTCATAAATCCAAGCAGCGCAATGAAATTGCCGGATCAAGCAAAAAGATAAAAAAGCAGAAGGGTACCGGTGGCGCACGTGCGGGTAACATTAAAAACCCCCAGTTCAAAGGTGGTGGACGTGTATTTGGCCCTCAACCCCGTGATTACTCCTTTAAATTGAATAAGAAAGTAAAAGACCTTGCCCGGAAATCTGCACTTACCTATAAGGCGAAAGACAATGCCATTGCGGTGTTGGAAGACTTCAATTTTGAAGCGCCCAAAACAAAGCAATACCTGTCAATGCTAAATGCACTGGCGTTAGCCGACAAGAAAACTCTTCTTGTTTTACCGGATAATAATAAGAACGTTATTTTCTCCGGAAGAAATATCAAGCACACCAAAATCACCACAGCCGAGCAGATCAACACCTATGATGTGATGAATGCTGACAACGTGATTTTCGTAGAGAGTTCTGTAAGTAAGATTGAGAACTTATTAAATAAAGAATCATGAGCGTATTAAAGAAGCCCCTGGTTACAGAAAAAGTATCGGCCCTAAATGAAAAGGGTAAGTACGGCTTCATTGTAGATATTGAAGCGAATAAAGTTGAAATAAAGAAGGCTGTTGAAAAGCAGTACGGAGTAACGGTGGAAAGCGTAAATACAATGCGCATGATGGGTAAGCAAAAATCCAGATTCACAAAAACCGGAGTTCTTACTGGTAGAAAGCCAAACTATAAGAAGGCCATCGTAACGTTGGCCGAAGGTGATATAATTGATTTTTACAGCAACGTATAATTACTGAGCAATGGCGTTGAGAAAATTAAAACCGGTAACAGCAGGAACGCGACACAGACTCGCCCCTTCGTTTGATGAGATTACATCAGCGAAGCCAGAGAAGTCGTTGTTGAAAACCCTGAAAAAATCTGGTGGTCGTAATAACGTAGGTAAAATGACCATGCGCTATATGGGTGGTGGTCATAAGCAGAAAGTTCGTGTAATTGACTTTAAGCGGGACAAGACAGGCGTGCCTGCTACCGTAAAGTCAGTTGAATACGATCCTACGCGGTCAGCCCGAATTGCATTATTATTTTATGCTGACGGAGCCAAAGCATACATCATTGCCCCTAATGGAATAAAGATTGGGCAGCAAGTAGTTGCCGGTGCTGATGTCGCCCCTGAAATAGGAAATGCATTGCCACTGGCTAAAATACCATTAGGTACTATTGTACATAATGTTGAGTTGCAACCGGGCAAAGGCGGTGCTATTGCACGAAGCGCAGGCTCGTTTGTGCAATTACTGGCCCGGGATAATGGTTTGGCAACACTTAAAATGCCTTCCGGTGAAATGCGTAACGTACTGGAAGTTTGTATGGCTACTGTTGGTACAGTATCCAATGCAGATCACATGAATGAGAGCGCTGGGAAGGCAGGTCGTAATCGCTGGAAGGGCAGACGTCCGCGCACCCGCCCTGTTGCCATGAACCCTGTTGATCACCCGATGGGTGGAGGCGAGGGCCGTGCTTCAGGTGGTCACCCGCGTTCACGTAATGGCATAGTTGCCAAGGGTAAAAAGACACGACACCCTAAGAAGTATTCAGATCGTCTAATCATAGCTAAGAGGAAAAAATAATGGGACGCTCGATTAAAAAAGGACCATACTGCGATTTCCGTCTCCTAAAGAAAGTAGAGACCATGGAAAAATCTGGCAAAAAATCGGTGATCAAGACCTGGTCACGCAGATCAACGATCATTCCGGATATGATCGGCCACACATTCGCAGTACATAATGGAAATAAA
>CAZCRJ010000105.1:0-7869 GCA_964501015.1 uncultured Roseivirgaceae bacterium
CACAATGCTGACCTCAATCGGAATGTTCAAATTAACGCCATTGGAATTTGCCCCTTTTACAGTAGAGGAAAGAATTTCAATGCTTGGTACCGGATCCGACTCCCCTCCCCCACATGAAACAATCAGCAGCGCACCAGTAAGTATAAAGACCAGAATGAAGTTTCTCATATGTTTAGTTTAAAAAGGGTTCTCCTGTGTAGAAAACCCCTTTTTCTATCAATTAGTTTATCAATTGCAAAGTACGTAAGGACACGATGAAGTTTGAGTGGAAGTTGATCCCGTTGTACAACCTGGTACAGCATACGTCCATGACGTACGAACTTTATATGCCCAAGCACCCGAATAGTACCAGTATTGATTGGGACCCTGACCCGATGCATATGTTGGTTCCCCGAAGAGCTCTATGGCCGTATCTCCTTCGAAAAGTTCTACTGCATCGTCACCATTTTGGGTTAACACATTTCCGGTTCCTGAACTGACTGCTGGATAAACTTTAGCAAATTGATTTATGCACGATCCAAAGTACGAACTAAGTAAATCCGGCACACGTGCAATAAGAATGTGATCACCTTCTTTCACCGACTCGCCAGGCATGACAGCCCTGACGGTTGATCTAGTTCCAGTTCCATTGCTGATGAGCCCCACACTGTAAAGACTCACGTCTGGTATATCTCGCATTGCCTGCAAATGAACGAACTTCCCTCTGTTTACATTTGTCGACCCGTCAAAAAGTAATTCGGCCACACCAACCAGCCGCATGGCAGGACCGCACATCGGATATACGCATGATGATGACTGGGTGGTACCCGAACCAACATTATTGGCACAATTCAGTGTACCGTAGGTCCATTGAGAGCCCAACTTATATCCCCAAGATCCTGTATACTCCCAGGGTTGGCCAAGTCCATCAACACCAAACTTACCAAACGTCTCGATCGCTACTCCATTATTGAATAACAAGATGGCATCATTACCATTGTGAGATATACCAGATCCCGAAGCTAAACCCTCCAATACATAATCAAATTTACTATAGCAGGCACCAAAATAGGTTATTGCATGAGTCGCATCTGTGCCACTCCGAACAACCAGGATTTGCTTGCCAGCGCTGACCGACATTACAGGGAAATTGTAGTTCAATGCCGCGGGATTTGGTGGCGTTGGTGAACCATTCGAGTTTATTCCGATACCGTAAGTACTCAAATCTTCAATGTCTTTGAGTACGTTCAAATGAAATGCTCGAATAGTGTTTCCTGTACCAGCATTCAAATGCATCACACCCTTAAGTTCGAGTGATGGGGCGCTGTCGCCTAGTTGAAGCGTAAAGGGTTGTGCAGGTGTGTACGTGGCATTCACAATGTTTACAAGTGAAATGATAATGGTTTCAGTACCCTCAACAGCGTCTCCTATTACAGACGTGATGGTGAACGTGGCCGATGTTTGCTGCGCAGGTATTGTAATACTTGTTGCACTTGCAGTGAAATCTACACCATTCCCTTCAGCTGTTCCGGTGAAAACCAAATCGAATGTGATATTCTCAAAAACAACCTGACTCAAAGTGGCGGTTACAGTCACAGTTTCTCCTTCAAAAAAGCTCATTTTATCAGCTGAAAGGGTAATGGATGGTGGTAAGAATTCACTGGTAGAGATCACAAATGAAAATTCTTCTATGCTGGTTTCTCCTTTATTCCCATAGCGGCCTTTTGGAAGTCTGATCGTGTAGGTGACATCATAGGCAAGCCTTTCATCTGGTGTGATGGTTACAAACGAAGAAGTTTCATCATACGAAATGGTATACTCCAAAGCAGGGGTAATACTAAGTGCATTTTCAAAAGCCGTGTGATCTAAACCATGCGAAAATAAGAGTTCCATGGAAGAAGTAACAGGCAAAGCGACTACACCGCTTTCTACCCTGTTTCCATTCACTTTTACGTAAAGTACCCGTAAGTCATTGGTAATAGCAAAACCAGCCTCATCTTCACGACAAGAGACGAAAACGATTACCGATATTAACGTTAACATGAGCCCTCGTAGAAGCGCTTGTTGAGTAACTGTTTTCATAAAAATTGAGTTTAGTATTTTGATCGAATTGGAGTTCATATTATTTATTCATTAAGGTAAACGCTGCAGGAAATTCGCCCGGAATAAAATTCCATAAGTGTGGCAGCAAATAGTAGGTGAATAATGTGACGATGACAATGGAAATCAAATTCATCCACACACCAACACGTATCATATCGGGAATGCGCAAGTACCCAGAACCAAAAACCACTGCATTGGGCGGAGTGGCTACGGGCAGCATAAAGGCGCATGAAGCGGATATCGTTACGGAAACCATGAGCATAAAAGGGTGCAAATCAAAAGCTAATGCCATAGGTGCTAAAACCGGCAACAGCATGGCAGTAGTCGCCAGATTAGAAGTGATTTCCGTTAGAAAGTTCACCGAAGCTACCAGCACTAAAATGAGCATTAGTAAGGATAATCCTTGCATGTGCGTCATCTGGTGGGCAATCCATTGGGCGAGTCCAGTAGCAGCGAAGCCCTCTGCTAATGCCATACCCCCACCAAATAACAAGATGATACCCCACGGGATATTAACACAGTCTTTCCAATCTATGATACGTATATTTTTCTTTGCCGGAAGGATAAACAATGAAGTACCTGCTATCATAGCAATGATTGTGTCGTCTATGGCCGGAATAACTTTTTCAATAAGTGATCGGGTCATCCATAGCACAGCAGTTCCTAAAAAAACAACCAATACGATCTTCTCCATTGAGCTCATATTTCCTAAATTGGCTAGCATAGATTTGATCTCTGCGCGTCCGCCAGGAAATTCCTTTTGCTCAAATTTGAAGGCAAACCGGGTCAGGTAAAACCAGCAGCTCAGCATTAATAGTGCGGATATTGGTAGTCCGAACTTCATCCAGTCCATGAAGCTAATCTTGACACCATAGGTTGTCTCTAGCACCCCGGCCAGCACTAAGTTTGGTGGGGTGCCAATAAGGGTTGCAAATCCACCAATAGAAGCACTATAGGCAATGGCCAACATGAGAGCTTTCCCAACAAACAATGCATCTGATGACTTGCCGTTATCACCCTTTTTAAACTGAGAAACCACCGCCATGCCTATTGGCAACATCATCACCGAGGTGGCGGTATTTGAAATCCACATTGACATTATGCCAGTGGCAATCATGAACCCGAGAATGATGGTGTTGACATTGGACCCGATGAGATTAATGATATTCAAAGCGATCCGCTTGTGCAGGTTCCATTTCTCAATGGCGATTGCCAACAGAAATCCTCCCAGGTAAAGAAACATGTATTTATGTCCGAAAGAGGCTGTGGTTGTACTCAAATCCAGTGCGCCTGTGAGTGGAAATAACACAATTGGCAACATGGCCGTTACCGCTATCGGAATTGCTTCGGTAATCCACCAGACCGCCACCCAAGCTGTGACACAAAGCACTTGATAAGCCTCCATACTCATGGTAGCCGGTGGGTCCAGCAGTTCCATAAGCACAAAAAGTGCCGGCCCCATCAAAAGTGGTATGATTCGATTCTTCCAGGTCATTTCGGAGCAATTTTGAATTCAAAATCATCCACCAGGTGCTGCAGAAAATCGGTATCTTCCTGCGCCATAAATAATAAATAGAGCTTTTCACCATCCTTATCCGTGGTGGTCAATCGGAATGGAATATCTGCTGTGGAAAGGCCAGTGAAATACTTGAAAAATGCTAACCCTAACAGGTATGTACCATTGGACGATGGGTGTTTGTCATCTTGAAACAACTCCAAATCAGGCCGCCATTTTCTGGCTTCCATGAAAAGTTCGCCAGCCGGAACCATGTCTGCTTTGGTGGTTTTTGCCAACCTGCTATACTGTTCTATGATGGGTCTGATCAACAATGGATTTGACTTGTAGCCCCAGGTCTGCATGATGACTGGCTTGGCTCCTTTAGCGCGCACCAGTTCGATAAATTTTGTACTGTATTCCATAAATTTATCTGGTGCTTCCGCGGTAATCAGACTGTGATTATTTAAAACCACATAATCCCATTTTAAACTATCGAGCAGTTTTCTTGTCCGTGTTCCTTTTAGCTCTTTCCAATGCTCCTCTAGCGTAGACCCTCCCACTGTAGATTGTCTTGTCAAGATGTTCACTCCCTGACTTTTGGCCATGGCCGAAACCACTTGTGGCAGATTAAAGTAGTACGTAAAACTATTGCCGACAAATAGTACCCTCAGGGTTTCCTTTTCTCCTGTTTGGGAAAACGAAGCATGAGTTGATAGGAGCAACAAGCACCCAACAAGAAATAAACTATTTAACTTTTTAAAACTCATACTATCAGCTTATTGATTTACCGTTGTGCGTTCGAACAAGCCGGGTATGGGATTGGGAGTACTTTTGTTTGCATCAATTTCTGATTGGGCAAATAAGAACCGCTGTGGTAATTCTGATCCGGTATTGGGTATCACCGGAACCCGTACTTTTATTTCATTCTGTGTTCTTCGGGTATCATTAAATACCTCTACCTGACCAAACAAGGTAATGTAACGCTCTTCTAATATTTCACGAAGCAAGGCCTCATTCGCAGTAACACTTCCATCCGGATTTTCGATGCCGCCTCCATTAAAATCAGTAGCAACAAAAGCCAAATACTGAAGATTGGCAAGATTGGGATTAGCTAAATAACCCCCGGTAGACATATACGCCCTGAACGCATTTAAATGCCCAAGTCCAGTGTTAAAATCAATTGTTCTGGCGCCCGCTTCGGCCAAAATCAGTAAGTTCTCGGCATAGGTAACCATGATTCCAGGCCCATCTATCCGAGCAAACCCATTGGCCAGGGTATTGGGTTGTATACCCACACTGGTGGTGCGAAGTAAATAATTGTACCGCGCTGTTTCATTTGTCTTGGCATGACCTCTGTAGTTAGCAGGAATCGGGTTTCTTGTCAGATTCGCATCAATCAGGCTTGCAAAAAAGTCGGAAGTGACCAAGTCGTTTCTCCGTGGCGCTAATTCAAAAAACTGGTAATTCAAGTTGGCATTATCCAGGCCTGTCCCGTGAGGTGAGCGTAGATTATTCGTTGCAGCACTCGATCCGTCCGATCCGATACCAAGTTGTGCAGCCGCGTAGGCAGCCGCATATTCCTTAGTGTGCATATAGAAACGCGCCTTTATGGTATAGGCTACCTGCGTCCAGGCAGTAGCATTTCCATTAAAATAAATATCGGATGAAGCAATTGGGCGACCTCTTCCTGTCGCAAAATTAACAATGGCTTCATCGAGCAAATCTTGCGTTTTGGCATACACCATGAGTTGCGCTTCATAGGCTGGATTTTCAAACTCCAGTTTTCCACCTTCATCAAAAGGGACATCTCCCCATAGCGAAGAAGCAGTACCTAAAGCCAATGCTCGAAGCACTTGTGTAATGCCCTTTGTTATCCCCTCCACACCTTGCTGCGCAGCTACCTCTTCCGTCACCAGGGCATTTCGAACAATGCTGCTATACACGGTATTCCAGTGACTATTGAAATCACCTGCTATCAGGTTATAAATGGAATACCCCAGATGCTGTCGATCGATACCAGTATATTGACCAGCAAAAATTCCGGCCTTTCTGGTGGGCTCGCCTGTAAGCAATATGATATTCGCAACCTCTGTAGTTGTAAGGGCAAATTGGTAGGGAGCGGATGTTGGATTATTTGGATTCTTGTTGAGATCATCTACCAAATCAGCACAGCCAATCAGTATCGAAGATAAAAGAAATATGGATAGTACTTTTTTCATGATTCTAGTTGATTAGTGGGTTAGAAAGTAAGCGTGAGCGAGAACACATAGGACTTTGTACTGGGATTATTGAAATAATCAATCCCCCTGGATGCACTCACCCCCGACACATTGGTATCTGGATCATTTCCCTCAAAAGCTGTCCACAAAAAGAGATTTCTTCCGGTAGCAGCCATTTCCAGGCTGCTAATTCCTCCCTTCTTAAGCCAGGCAGGATTAACCCGGTAGCTCAAGGTGAGCTCTCTTAGTCGTGTCCAGGAACCATCCTCTATATAGAGTTCATGATTACCACCTCCAAAGAACGCACCGGGACCATTGTACCACTCCTGCGTAAGGGCCACCGGGCCAGCACCGAAGTTATAAATATCCCCCCTGAAGGTAGTTCCGGCAGGAATTACCGAACCTCCAAACGTCAACAGGTTTTGTGAAGCAGTTACTTCGTTGGCCGTGGATCCCCATCTCCCGTAGTCGACTAACACCGATTTGGTACCCGCGAAAATATCTGCACCCTGGAATGTTTCGAAAAGAAAGGACAAGCTGAGTCTCTTGTAGGAGATGGATCCTAGAACAGATCCTTGCCAAGCCGGATTGGGATCTCCAATTACACCTTCAACATCATCGCGTCTCGGGAATCCATTGGCATCATATACAATATTGCCTGTATCATCTCTAAGTGTTCTGGGGCCCCATAAAATACCATGTTGTTGCCCCACTACTGCACGGTTGTTTACTCCGGCAAGACCAGTGACAAGTTCTACAGATTCCAATCCTACCAGATCAAGCACTTTATTCTTGTTTTTGAAATACATTACCTTCAAATCGAAATTCCAATCAGCGTTATTGAAAATATTGTACCCTAACTCCAACTCCACTCCCTTATTTTGCATTTCCGCTGCATTTGAATACAATTGATTATATCCCCTTGAGTTAGCAATGGGAAAGTTTAGTAAAATATCTGTTGTCCGGTTGTAGTAATATGTACCACCGAATACCAGCTTGTCCTTAAAAAATCGCAAGTCAGTGCCGATCTCAACTTCTCTCTTTCGCTCCGGCTTTAAGGATGGATTTCCTAAGCTTGAACTAGGCACAAAAGCACCCTGTCCAAACAAACCCGTATTCAGATTACCCCCAAGTTGATCGCTATAGACTGGTGTAACTAATTCTGAAGATGTATTGTATCGCGCTGGCTGAACACCTACCTCAGCATACGATGCACGGAGCTTACCAAATGTGAAGACATTCGACTTAAATGCCGGCAGTTTACTGAACTGCCATGCGATTGATGTAGATGGAAAAAGGAAAGGCGTGTCAGAATTATCACCTAAGGTGGAAGCCCATTCAGCCCGTAGTGTGGCATTGATAAAAACCTGATCGTAAGCAGAAAAATTTGCTGCTGAGTAAGTAGCGACTGTTCGCTCACTGCCATAGGTTGATGTTGGTGACCTATTTTGAGGTAGGGCATTGTCCACATCCAGAATTCCATCTTCTATATCTGTGAAGATGAGAAAATTTTCAATTAGGGTTCCCTCAACTACCCGCTCTCTGTTATTGAAATTGAATCCAACTAAAATGTCGCCATCGAAATTGGAATTGAATGCTTTGGTGGCTTTGGCAATATAATCCATATTAAATACGCTGTTACTGGCATATTCTTTACCCATTCGTCCACCGGCAAAGCCTGCACCTCCCGGGGTATAGAATTCACTTCCACGCTCGCCAAATTTGTCAAGTCCCACACGGCCGATCAGATCTAACCATTCCACTGGTTTTACCGTCAAATTCATACTGGCGATTATGCGGTCTACCGTAGACAGGTTGTTTTGTTCATTGATAGTCCATAGTGGATTGTTAAAACCTGGATTATTGGTTGCTCCTATTGGATTTCTGTAAGATCTGTGTCTGTTAGGGATGGGCGAAGCTGAACTTGAAGCGTAATAGTCTCCTTTGTAGCCCGAGATATCAAAGTCAGCCGGATTGCGTAGGAATCCCAAGTACAAGCCAGAGTTGGCAACTGATCTACGAATGGCATTGGAACTTGTCTTCGTATATTTTAAGGAAGTACTTAGATCA